>JAZQJL010000274.1:0-8240 GCA_045541595.1 Lachnospiraceae bacterium
TTCAACAAGTGTTTCATAGCCTGCCTGCATAAGTGCACATACACCACCGCAGAGAACTGCCTGTTCACCGAAGAGGTCTGTTTCTGTTTCTGTTCTGAATGTGGTCTCCAGCACACCTGCTCTTGCACCGCCGATAGCCTGAGCATATGCAAGTGCTTTGTCCAGAGCCTTACCGGAAGCATCCTGATGAACAGCTACCAAACAAGGAACGCCCTTGCCTGCCTGATACTCGGAACGTACGGTATGACCAGGTCCCTTAGGAGCAATCATGGTTACGTCTACATCTGCAGGTGGCTTGATGCAACCAAAGTGAATGTTGAAACCGTGGGCGAACATTAACATGTTGCCTGCTTCTAAGTTTGGCTCGATGTCCTTCTTGTACATATCTGCCTGTAATTCATCATTGATGAGAATCATGATGATGTCAGCTCTCTTTGCAGCTTCTGCTGCTGTATAAACGGTAAGGCCCTGCTTTTCAGCTTTTGCCCAGGACTTACTTCCTTCATAAAGACCAATGATTACGTTAACACCGGATTCCTTCATGTTTAATGCATGTGCGTGACCCTGGCTGCCGTAACCGATTACTGCTACTGTTTTTCCATCTAACATGGAAATGTTACAATCCTGTTCATAATAAATCTTTGCCATTTTTATAATCCTCCCTTTATCATGGTTTAATCATCTATGTACTCGCCCATATCGCCTGCGCCTCTGGAAAGGCCAGTGATTCCGGTGCGGGCAATTTCTTTGATTGTGTAGCCCTCTAACAGTTCAACAAATGCTGCTAACTTAGCCTCATTTCCGGTAAGTTCTACCATTAAGGAATCCGCTGCAACGTCAACGATTTTTGCACGGAAAATATCCGCAATGGAGATTACAGACTGGCGTTCTGCCGGAGTTACCGCAACCTTCACTAAAATAAGCTCTCTGGATACGGATTGTCCCGGAGGAAGTTCCTTAATCTCCTTAACATCTTCTAACTTAGCCAGCTGCTTTTTAATCTGATCCAGAATCTGCTCATCTCCGGTAACCACTACGGTCATACGGGAGAAGTTGCTGTTTTCTGTAACACCTACGGTCAAGCTGTCGATATTATAACCTCTGCGGCTGAATAACCCTGCCACACGGCTTAACACACCGAAGGTATTGTCAACCAAAATGGATAAGACCATCTTTCTCATATCATCATCTCTCTTTCTGAAGTTACCCATTGATTTTCCCGCTTTAATTCGTTATAGCGTTAACTCAATTTCTATCATTGTACCTCCTCACTTTAATAATGTCAAGTGAAAAAGTGAATAAAAAATAAAATTTGAGCTTTTTATTTGCTTTGTTTTCTTTATATAACCTACAGGAGGCGTTTTATTCTTCCAGAACTCGCTTTCGCTACCATCGAAACGTAACGGTACTAAACTCGCAACTACCTCGTTAAGTACCGACGTTTCTCCAGGGTTCTGTTCGAACAAAACGCCTCCCATAGGTTTAATATAACTATAATTATGCAAAATAAAAGTTCAAATTTTATTTGTTTAATACGCAGTCACGTAAGTATACAAAACCTTCATTAATAGCGCGAAGCACTGCCTTGGAGGAAATGGTTGCACCGGATACTACATCCACAGTTGTTATGCCGTTCATTTCACTTGGTGTACCAGCAAACCCAAATTCCGATACACCAGCCTTTGCAAGAGCCTGATTGGTAAGGTTCACAAAGCCTCCTACATAGATGCTGACGCCGGACACTGCATCCGTATAGCCTTTTTCATTTAAGATACCCTCGGTTGTCTGATGTTCTACCACATACGCTCCCAAGGATTCGGACTGGTCCTTCCAGGTTGGGTTACCTTCCACCATGACATACTGGCCGGTTGCAGAAAGTTCTGCCTTGGAAGCTCCGCCGTATACTTCATCCCAAACTGCGGATACGATTTTACCATTTTCAATGGTTACGGTTACATGACCATAATTTCCTTTATCATCCGGTTCACCGGTGGCTGTATATACACCATCCTTTAAATCTGCAGCGCTTACGTCGGAAAGTGCATTCTTCACCAAGCCGAGAATTCCGGAAATGTCAAGTCCTGCCGTAGTTACCGGAAGTTTTATGCCGGCAAGCTTGTCCTTATTCTCATCTTCATCCACCTTGCTGCCATATCCCGGTGTTTCATTGTGACTGGTAACATCGTAGGATACCAAAGTTTTTCCATCGGCAGAATAGGTGGCTTCGATCATCATTTCACCACCAAAGCCTGTTTCGGAAATTACCACGGTATATGTGCCATCTGCATTTTTTCTGGCCTCTTTTATATTTGGGCCTGCATCCGTTACATCTAAGGTAACACTGCCTGCATGCTCCAGTTTGGAAATTGCAATAGACGCTCCGCCTACCACAATGGTTGCCACTGCCAGTAAAATTACAGCCTTTAAACCGGTATCTTTCTTTTTCTTCATATTAAAATCCTCTCTTTTTTTATAGCTTTAAGTACCGTTCATTATACCGTATGGCGCCCCTTATGTAAAGTGATTTTTCCTACTTAAAAAATATAAAATTTGCCATTGACAGTACTTCCCAAAACCTTTAAAATCCAAAGCAGTATACCGCGCAAAATTTGCGCAGAAAGAGGCTGTTTTGAAAGATCGGTTAAAGCAACTCCTTTGCTTGTTTCTTATATTGATTTTTACAAGCTTTCCTACCCTGTTAACAGGTTGCAGTTTCCCGGAGGAAGACGGTTCCTTCCATGCCCAAGGAACAACTCCGGGCAAAACCGGCAGTTCTGACTATTTGGTCATTCCGCTGGCCACCGGCGATGCTTCTTCCATTTCCGCCTGCAGCTATGATTTGCTTCACACGGTATGTACCATCCAACTGTATGATTCTACCGACTATGATATTTTAAACGAATGTTTTGCTATCATTGATAAATACGAAAAAATCTTCAGCCGCACCTTGAAGGAATCCGAAGTATACCGTATTAACCACGGTTCCGGAACCACCTTTGAAATTTCTGATGAGTTAAAGGACATTTTGGAGTTTTCACTCCGGTACGGTACTCTGTCGGAAGGCGCATTGGATGTGAGCATCGCTCCACTGTCTGCTCTGTGGGATTTTTCCAACTTAGAGCACAAAACCGAAGCTCCGTCTGCAGAAGCAATTGCCGTAGCACAAAATCTTGTGGATTACCATAAGATTTCCTTAGACGGCAATACCCTGACCTTTGCCAAGGAAAGCATGCAGTTGGAGCTGGGTGCTGTTGCTAAGGGCTATATTGCGGACCGTGTCAAGGATTTCCTTTTATCCAAGGGAGTTGCCGGCGCCATTATCAATTTGGGCGGCAATATCCTGTTAGTTGGTGAAAAACCGGACGGAAGTGCCTTTCACGTAGGCATTCAAAAACCGTTTGAAGACCGGGATGCAGTTGTGGTTGCCATTTCCGAGTTAAAGGACTGTTCCATGGTTTCCTCCGGAATTTACGAGCGTTATTTTTACGATGCCGCAGGCAATTTTTATCATCACATTTTAGATTCCAAAACCGGTTATCCCTGCGCCACAGATTTATTGCAGGTTACCATCATCAGTAAGGATTCCGCTACAGGAGATGCACTAAGCACCGCTTGTTTCGCCCTGGGATTAAATAAGGGAATGGAACTCATCCACTCCCTCACCGATGTTTATGCTGTTTTTATGACCTCCGACGGAGAGCTGCACTTCTCCGACGGATTCCTGGAGACTATTCCAACACGGACCGAATAAACTCCGCTTTTGAATTACTTTAATTTCACAATGGTTCCCTGATAATGAGCCTTCCGCTTATCTTTTGGCGGAAGGTTTTTATATTCGCCATACATATGAGTCAGATA
Organism: Lachnospiraceae bacterium; assembly: GCA_045541595.1. Classification (GTDB taxonomy): domain Bacteria; phylum Bacillota; class Clostridia; order Lachnospirales; family Lachnospiraceae; genus SIG299. The sequence continues at coordinate 3,859 of JAZQJL010000274.1, forward strand.
CGCATCATACTGCACCGGAACCCGCAGTTTGATGTCTTCAAATTGCAGGTACTCCGGAGTACTCTGCAGGCCGAAATATTCTGTGGGTACAATTTCTCTTGTTTTATATGCACCTATAATTGTTCCGATCTGTTTTGCACTGTCAACCTTTTGCTTACGGAACAGCTTATCCATCCGACGATATACTTTTTCTACCGTCAGCACTTTATACACCCGGAAAAAGCGGCACAGTTTTAATACAGTCTGCTCCCACTTTGGCCGGCTGGTTAAAATACCTGTATGGACATTAGCCGCACCGCAAAGGAAGCGTAACCACATCATTCTGGCAAAGTAAATCTTGCGAAGCAGCGGATTGTCCGGAGTGCCGTCCAAAGGCATAATATCCACCAGATATCCCCGGCGTTTATCTTCTTCCTCGGTTACCGTTTCCAATAATTCTATTTCTTCACTGCGTAATTTTGCAAAATAACTCTGAAATTCTTTATTATAACGGTGTTCTTCCAGCACAAAAGGTTTTGGAAACTCCGGTGCTAAAGCGACCAGTTTGTCGTAATCTGCCCGGGGCATTGCCACATCCACATCGTCATCCCAGGGAATGAACCCCGTGTGGCGTACTGCTCCGAGTAACGTTCCGCCAATGGCAAAATAAGTAAGGTTATGCTCTTCGCAAAAGGAAACAAAAGCTTTTAATGCTGCAAGATTGTACTGATGCAATTCTTCAAAAAACACTTCACTCATTACTTGCTCCAAAAGGCATGATTGTTAGTCAGTTTTAAAATCCAGTCTTTTTTCAACCACTTATAATGCTTTCCAAGGAAATAGCCGGCCCCCTTAAATAAGCTTTCACCGATAAAGTCTGCAATTTCCATGTAATACTTTTGATTAATTAAATAGGACAACACTGCCTTACCAAAGTTCCAGCCGTCCTTCTCTGCACTTCCGGTTTTAAATACTCGAGAGTTATCCGCATGGGATACACCTTCATCAAACTTTCTGCGAAACTGTGCCATCCAGTTGGAATTCTCGGAATAATATACTTTCGCCTTTGCGCAATATGCAATTTTACCGCCATTCTTTAACAGTTCTGCACCGAAGAGATTTCCTTCTCCCGCAATAATTTTATTTGCAAACCCTCCCTGAGATTCAAACACATCCCGGCGATACAGGGCACAGGCATTGGAAATACGGACTGCACGTACTCCGTAGGTTGCCACATCTTCTTCCATGCGCGTATGGGACTTGGAAGGGTAATCATACAAATTAACATAAGTTTTTAGTACTCCCGCTGACGGTCCCGTAACGTGTCTTGCCCAAGCAACACCGGCACCGCTTTCCAGGCTCCATAACAGTTCTTCAATTAACTGTCTGTCTGCAGGTACGGCTTCCTGCTTCATAAACAGCAAAAACGGACTGCCGGTTCGTTTGGCACCTAAGTTTCTGGTAGCTCCTTCATCGAATTTCTTTTCACTTATCGGAACGATTTCTAACTGAAGCGGCAGCTTATGCCCGAACAATTTATGTTTACCGAAATATTTATAAATCTGATTCTGCAATTCTTCACAGGAATCTTCTTTCCAGCCGGTTTCCACGTTCATAAGCACTACTTTTTCCGGAATTACCGTTTGTTCTGCCAGGCTTTCTAACAGTTTAAACAATCTTTTCCCCCAATGACATACCGGAATTATTACGTCTACTTTGCTCTTTAAAATTCCCATTGTCAATCTCTCCTCTCTGCCTCTTCTAACTATTCATCGTTACTTTTTCACGGCCATCCTTACTACATCTATCAAATGCTCCACATCCTCTTCCTTGGTCGCCCAGGAAGTACAGAAGCGAATAGCATATTTATTTTCTTCTACTTTTCCATTATACTCAAATAAAAATTCCCGGTCCAGCACTCCGATCTCTTCTTTTGTGAAAATCGGAAACTGCTGGTTGGTAACCGAATCGGTCAGAAAGGTTACGCCGCACTCCTGTAAACCTTTTTTTAACTTTATTGCCATCTTATTGGCATGGGCACCGGCCTTAAAAAACAGATCATCGGTGAATAAACGGTCAAACTGGATGCCCAAAAGCCTTCCTTTGGCAAGCATTCCGCCATGTTGCTTAATGGCATATCGGAATTCATTTTGCAATGCCGGATTTATCAAAACTACGGCCTCGCCAAACAAAGCACCGTTCTTTGTTCCGCCGATGTAAAAAGCATCCGTTAAGGCTGCAATGGTTTCCAGGTTTAAGTCATTGCCATCTGCAGTTAATGCACTTCCGAGACGTGCCCCGTCCAAATAAAGGTACAGGTTTAACTCCTTACAACAGGCAGAAATTGCTTCCAGCTCTTTTCTTGAATAAATGGTGCCAATCTCCGTGGAATTAGAAATGTAGACCATTTTAGGCTTTACCATATGTTCGTCGGAATGATACTCTACCGCCCCGCGGATGCCTTCCGGAGTCAGTTTTCCGTCTACGCCGGATACCGCCACTACTTTATGACCAGTGGACTCAATGGCCCCGGTTTCATGTACGTTAATATGGGCCGTTTCTACGCCGATTACCGCCTCATGGGACCTTAAGAATGCACTAATGCAGGTCTGATTTGCCTGGGTTCCGCCCACCAGAAAATGCACCTGTGCTTCCGGACGGTTGATTCTTTTTTTTATTTTTGCCGCAGCGGATGTGCAATATTCATCCATACCGTAGCCTACTGTCTGTTCTGAATTTGTTTTTATAAGTGCCTCCATAATTTCCGGCAGAGCACCCTCACTGTAATCATTTTTAAAGCTGATCATCACATAGTTCCTCATTTCCGCATAAAGTCTTTTGTACTTCCTTAACTATTATCATCTACACTTCTCTACTACCATAATATCAACTCTAAAGAAAGGAATCAAGTTCATATTGATAAAAATTTCATTTTCTGCTACAATACTTGTCATGAAAAGGAATTATCCTTACTCAATACTCTACAACGTATTTTATTATATCAAACAAAGGAGAATCAAATTTATGGATATAGTTATTTCTGTTCTATTGTTTATCGTTGGTCTTGTCTTGCTCATCAAAGGCGGAGACTGGTTTGTTGACGGTGCCTCCGGCATTGCTACCCGTTTCCACCTGCCGGATATTGTAGTAGGTGCCACCGTAGTTTCCATCGGGACAACGCTTCCTGAAGTTATGGTTTCCGCCACCGGTGCACTGCAAGGGCAGGGGGCTATGGCCTACGGTAACGCCATTGGTTCCATTATCTGCAATACCGCTCTCATCGCGGCCATTTCCGTTGCCTGTAATCCGGGGCCGGTTAATGTAAAGACTATGCGCTTGCCGGTACTCTTTTTCTTTGGTTCTGTTGCCGTTTATTGTTTAGCAGCCTATGGTCTGGGTGAATTTCCTCGCTGGATGGGCTTCGTGCTGTTAACCATTTTTATAATCTACACCTTTTTCAATATACGTAATGGTTTAAAAAATCCAAGTCAAAGTGAAGAGGACTCTTCGGATACCAGCAAAGAAAAACCGCTTTGGCAACAATTATTATTACTGGTTGCCGGTGCTGCCATCATTGCCGTCGGTGCAGATCTTTTAGTTGAGCACGGCACAATTATCGCTCAGACCTTAGGAGTTCCTGAAACTGTTATTGCCCTTACTTTTGTAGCACTGGGAACCTCTCTTCCGGAACTTGTTACTACCATCACTTCCTTAAAGAAAGGCCGTGCTTCCTTAGGTATCGGCAACGTTATCGGTGCCAATGTATTTAACCTGGTTCTGGTTTCCGGCATCTCCGTGGCATTAGCTCCGTTTGAAGTGCCTGTAGGTAAAACCTTCTTTGGCATCAATTCTTCCTTAATTTTGGACATTCCGCTGATGCTGGTAGTTATGCTGTTACTTACCGTTCCAGCGTTAATAAAGAAAAAATTAGGCCGTTGGCAGGGCATCACACTGCTTTGCATTTATGCAGCATTCTGTGTAAGCCAGTTCTTCCTGTAAAGAACAAAAACCTCATCCCACGCAGATTCCCCTGATTAGGAACTGCTCCGGGATGAGGTTTTTTATGTTCTGTGAACCGCCGGCAGTTTTTTTGAATCCAATTTGGCGGTTTCGAACAGTAACCTGTTATTCCTCTTTATCTAAATAGTAATAAAACACCTTTTTCATATCCTCATTTGATAGAAACGGATACATAGCATCCAAATTCATTTCTCTTTTCCCTGTAATAACATCTTCTACAATTTCATGCATCGCTCTACTTGAAATAAATGGCAGAAATCTCCCGTAATCTTTTCCTGCGTCTACCGTTTCCAAAAACATTTTATCAATTACCGCAGTACTCATAAATGGAAATAAGTCATTTATACGAAATCCTTTCCATTCCAAGTCGGATCGTAGCCATG
>JAZQJL010000275.1:0-6779 GCA_045541595.1 Lachnospiraceae bacterium
CCATTGACGCTACAACCTTTGAATCTTACATGAGCAATATGCGACAGATGATGATGGAGCAGATCGGCTATACGGAACTGGTTATTTTTAACCGTTGTACCGCGTCTACCAAGAAGAATTCTTTCCGTAAATCGGTGAAGACGTTTAACCGCCGTGCTCAGGTGGTTTATGAAGCGCTGGACGGCGAGGACGGTGTGGAAGATGAAATCGAGCTTCCGTACAACATAGAGGCACCAATTATCGAGATTGAGGATGACGACTACGGCATTTTCTATCTGGATGCACTGGATGAACCGAAAAAGTATGAAGGAAAGATTGTGAATTTTACTGCCATGATGTACCGTGGCAAGGAACTTCCGAAGGGAACCTTTGTGCCTGGCCGTTTTGCCATGACCTGCTGTGCTGACGACATTACATTTATTGGCTTTTTGTGCAAAGGAGAGCAGGCAAATTATTTTAAAATGCGGGAATGGGTAAAAGTAACCGCAAAGATAAAGTGCGAGTATTACAAGGAGTACGAAGGCGAAGGTCCGGTTCTTTATCTGGAAAAGATCGAATTGACGAAAAAGCCGGAGGAACACTTACTTTACATGAATTAGTTGAGGATAATTAATTATGAGTCAGAGTATTAGTTTAAACCTGGATAATGTAGATAAGTTAGCCGTAATAGGAAAGGCGTTGTCCTCCGACGTACGCATTGAACTGTTAAAACTTTTGTGCCACTGCAGTTTAAATGTCAATGAAATTGCGGAGAAAATGCAGATTCCTCCGTCTTCCGCGGCAATGCATGTAAAAGTGTTGGAAGAAGCAGGACTAATCCGTACAGAGCTTTTACCGGCGGTTCGCGGCTCCATGAAGGTGTGCCATAAGGCAGTAGATGAAATTACTGTTTCCGCTCACACTTCCATGGGAATGGAAAAGGTGGAAATCATCAATATGCCAATCGGTTCTTATGTAGATTATAAGGTGTTACCGACATGCGGTTTGGTGAGTGAAAAAGGGCCAATCGGAGAAGAAGATGAACCCAGGTGCTTTTATCATCAAGACAGGGCTACGGCGCAATTACTTTGGTTTGGACAGGGCTATGTGGAGTATCGTTTTCCAAACCATGTTCTCACAACTGCAAAAGAAACAAGATTGGAACTTTCTATGGAACTTTGTTCCGAAGATCATGAATATAATTTGGATTGTCCGTCCGATATTACGATTTGGGTAAATGGTGTAGAAACCGGTACCTGGACCTGTCCGTCAGACTTTGGCGGTCGCCGGGGGGCTTGGAACCCGGAATGGTGGCCGGATAAGAACACGCAGTATGGATTGCTTAAAACATGGATATTGGAAGAAAACGGTACGTGGCTGGATGACGAAAAGCTGAGTGATGTTTCGATAAAAGAATATCACTTAAATGAGTCGGATTATATTTCGGTGCGTATCGGTATTAAAGAAGATGCGGTGCATAAGGGTGGCGTCAATTTATTTGGTGAAGAATTTGGCGATTATGCTCAAAACATTCGCATGGCGATTTATTATGAAGAAGAATAGGAACAAACATAAGCCTCCGGCATATCTTGTTATAGAAGAGATACCGGAGGTTTTTTATGCCTAAAATTATAATAGATGCCGGACATGGCGGCTATGACAACGGGGCGACCTATAACGGAAGAAGAGAAAAAGATGATAATCTGGCACTGGCATTGGCGGTAGGGGAAATCCTATCTGACAGCGGTGTGGAGGTTGGCTTTACCAGAGTGGAAGATGTGTACCAGTCACCGGTTGATAAGGCACGCAGTGCTAACCGGCAGGACGGGGATTACTTAGTTTCTATCCATAGAAACTCCAGTCCGATGCCGAATACGTATTCCGGTGTACAGTCCCTGATTTTCAACGAAGGAGGGGTTATGTCCCGGATGGCGGCAAACATCAATCAGGAAATGTCACAGGTAGGTTATCAGGATTTAGGTACGGAACTTCGCAGAAACCTGGCCATTCTTCGACGCAGTGATATGCCGTCCATTCTGGTGGAAGCCGGATTTATTAACACGGATGCGGATAATGCTCTGTTTGACCAGCGTTTTACGGAGACAGCCCAGGCAATTGCGGATGGTATTATCGGTACCCTTCTTCAGACCGGAGAATTGGAACTGGAACAGGGAGACGATGAGGCGGAAATTTACCGTGTACAGACCGGCTTGTTCAGAAACCGAACTAATGCAGACACCATGGCAAATCAGTTGAGAAACATGGGGTATCCGGTGGCTATTGAGATGTTTAATGACTTATATGCGGTAAAAGTGGGAGAATATGATGATTTAGAGGATGCAACGGAATTAGAACAGAAACTCCGTCGCATGGGGTATGACACGTTGATTGTATCCAGATAAAATAAAGTGCTGACATAGGCCCTGCAAGGCTTATATCAGCACTTTTTTCTGATTTTTCCAAGATTCTAAGTTGACGGACGAAAAAAAATCATCTATAATAAATTAGATATATGTATAAAGTTCATGTGTGAGGTACATTATGATAAAAAGTATGACCGGCTTCGGCAGATATGAGTTTGCCTCAGCCGAAAGAAAAATTACCGTGGAAATGAAGTCGGTAAATCATCGCTACAGCGAGATTTCCGTCCGTATGCCAAAGAAGCTCAACATGTTTGAAACGGGCATCCGCAATGTATTAAAGCAGTATATCAGCCGAGGCAAGGTAGATATGTTCATTACCTATGAGGACGAGTCTGAGGGTAAGGCATCTGTCCGCTACAATGAAGAAATAGCTGCAGAGTATCTTGGTTATTTAAAGAAAATCGGAGAAACCTTTGGCTTGGAAAATGACATCCGTGTTTCCACCCTTTCCAAGTATCCGGAGGTGCTGGTTTTAGAAGAACAGGCACAAAATGAGGATGACATTTGGAACGATATTGAAACCGCTGTCCGGGGATGTGCAGAAAAATTTGTCCAGACCCGTATTGACGAGGGAAATCATTTAAAAGAAGACATTATCCAAAAACTGAAGGGCATCCTTGTTATGGTAGACAAGGTAGAAGAGCGTTCTCCGCAGATTGTGGCAGAATATCGTGAAAAGCTGAGAAACAAAGTAGAAGAACTTCTGGGAGATACCAAGCTGGACGAGTCCGTCCTGGCAACGGAAATTACAATTTTTGCAGATAAAATCTGTGTAGATGAAGAAACCGTACGTCTCCGGGCGCATGTGGATAACATGATTAAAACGCTGGATTCCGGCGAAAACATCGGCAGAAAGTTAGACTTTATTGCCCAGGAAATGAAGCGGGAGGCAAATACCACGTTATCTAAGGCAAATGATATGGAATTATCCAACATCGCCATTGATTTAAAAACAGAAATTGAAAAAATCAGAGAACAGATTCAAAACATTGAATAAGAAAGAACAACCGCAGGTTTCCGAGTATAGTTCTTTCTTACCAACAACTTATATTAAAGGAGAGAAAAAACATGTTACATCCATCTTATGCAGAATTAATCCAGGCATTAAACAGCGACGTAGTAGAGGGCGAACAGCCGGTAGTAAACAGCAGATATTCTGTTGTTTTGGCAACAGCAAAGAGAGCAAGACAGATCATCAACGGCTCCGATCCGCTCTGTGACAAGATTCCATGCAACAAGCCATTATCCATTGCCGTAGAAGAAGTATATGAAGGCAAGGTAAAAATTATTGGTGATGAGGAACTGGATGCGTAAGAAAAAAAGCGCTATTCTGGAGTTTGCCGTTTACGCCTTTATTCTTGTTTTCGTTCTGTTTCTGGCACCAAAATACATTGTAGAGAAGGTATTGGTAGACGGCACTTCCATGGAAAACGCTCTATACGATGGAGATCAGGTACTGATCGAAAAAATCAGCCGTCATTTTAACGGTCCAAAGCGTTTTGACGTGGTGATTTTTACAAAAAACCACGGTACATATAACAAAACGTACATTAAACGCGTTATCGGGCTTCCGGGAGAATCCATACAGATTATCGGCGACAGCATTTATGTCAACGGAGAAGAAATTGTCGAAAACTTTGGTAAAGACCCTATAGACGATGCCGGTATTGCATCAGAGACAGTGGTACTTGGCGAAGGAGAATATTTTGTTCTCGGCGATAACCGCCTGGTTAGCGTAGACAGCAGGGACAGGGCCGTAGGGGCAGTCAGCATAGAGGAAATCGAAGGAGTGGTAATCCTGAGGGTGGCTCCGTTTTCTGCCTTTGGCAAGGTAGATTAACCGTCATTTTTACTATATTTTATTCTTTGAAACGATAGAATGTCAAAAAAATCACAAAATAAAAAATAGTACTTGATATTTTGGCATTCTTTAGTTAAAATAAATTACAGGTCCGTTCTTTCAGTCGATAACGGACAAGAACAAAATTCTAATATGGAGGAAATTCTGATTTTGTGTTGCAAAATTTTGCCCGCAAACAAATAGCATTTTCTTCGAAAAATAAGGAGGATTTAACAATGGCAGTAAAAGTAGCAATCAATGGTTTTGGTCGTATCGGTCGTCTTGCATTCAGACAGATGTTCGACGCAGAAGGATACGAGGTAGTAGCAATCAACGACTTAACAAGTCCTGAAATGCTTGCTCACTTATTAAAATATGACACAGCTCAGGGTAAGTATAAGTATGCTGACACAGTAGAAGCTGGTGAAGGTTCCATCACAGTTAACGGTAAGACAATCACAATCTATGCAAAGGCTAACGCAGCTGAGCTTCCATGGGCTGAGCATGATGTAGACGTAGTACTTGAGTGTACTGGTTTCTACTGCTCCAAGGAAAAGGCTTCTGCTCATATCACAGCAGGTGCTAAGAAGGTAGTTATCTCTGCTCCGGCTGGTAACGATCTTCCAACTATCGTTTACAACGTAAACCACAATACATTAAAGGCTACAGATACAGTTATTTCTGCTGCATCCTGTACAACAAACTGCTTAGCTCCTATGGCTAAGGCTCTTAATGATTTAGCTCCAATCCAGTCCGGTATCATGACAACAGTTCATGCTTACACCGGTGACCAGATGATTCTTGACGGTCCTCACAGAAAGGGCGATAAGAGACGTGCACGTGCAGGCGCTGCAAACATCGTTCCTAACTCCACAGGTGCTGCTAAGGCTATCGGCTTAGTAATCCCAGAGTTAAACGGCAAGTTAATCGGCTCCGCTCAGCGTGTTCCTACCCCTACAGGTTCCACAACTATCTTAGTTGCTGTTGTTAAGGGTAAGGTTACTAAGGATGAAATCAACGCAGCAATGAAGGCAGCTGCTACAGATTCCTATGGTTACAACACAGATGAAATCGTATCCTCCGACGTTATCGGTATGACATACGGTTCCCTGTTCGATGCTACTCAGACTATGGCAATCGCTATGGAAGACGGCAACACTCAGGTTCAGGTTGTTTCCTGGTACGACAACGAGAACAGCTACACATCTCAGATGGTTAAGACAATTAAGTACTTCGCTGACTTAAAGTAGTTTTTTAATACCAGTCTCGTAAAATTGACTCACTAAGGGTCCGGTCGATTTGGGCCGGACCCTTTCTTAATGAGATAAACAAAGTTTAAGAAAGGCAGGAATCTACACATGTTAAACAAGAAATCCGTAGATGATATCAACGTAAAAGGCTTACGCGTTTTAGTTAGATGTGACTTCAACGTGCCATTACAGGAAGGCAAGATCACAGACGATACCCGTCTTGTTGCAGCACTTCCTACCATCAAGAAGTTAATTAACGACGGCGGCAAGGTTATCCTTTGTTCCCACCTCGGCAAGCCAAAGGGCGAGCCAAAGCCGGAACTTTCCCTGGCTCCTGTAGCTGCAGCTTTAGAAGCTTTACTTGGCCAGAAGGTTACTTTCGCAGCAGATGCAACTGTTGTTGGCGATAACGCTAAGGCAGCCGTAGTAGCTATGAATGACGGCGATGTTGTTCTTCTTGAGAACACACGTTACCGTGCAGAAGAAACAAAGAACGGTGAAGCATTCTCTAAGGAACTGGCTTCCCTTTGTGACGTATTCGTAAACGATGCATTCGGTACAGCACACAGAGCACACTGCTCCAACGTTGGTGTTACTGAATATGTAGATACAGCAGTAGTTGGTTACTTAATGCAGAAGGAACTCGACTTCCTCGGCAATGCAGTAAACAATCCTGTAAGACCATTCGTAGCTATTCTTGGCGGTTCCAAGGTTTCCTCCAAGATTTCCGTTATCAACAATCTGCTTGATAAGGTAGATACCCTCATCATCGGTGGTGGTATGGCTTATACCTTCATGAAGGCTCAGGGCTACGAAGTTGGTAAGTCCCTTCTGGAAACAGATTATCTTGACTATGCTAACGAAATGCTTGCAAAGGCAGAAAAGAACGGCGTTAAGTTATTACTTCCTATCGATACTGTAGTATCCAAGGAATTCTCCAACGATGCTCCTTTTAAGACTGTAGGTCTTGGCGAAATCGCTGCAGACGAAGAAGGCCTTGATATCGGCGAAAAGACCCGTGAACTCTATGCTGACGCTATCAAGAGTGCAAAGACCGTTGTTTGGAACGGACCAATGGGCGTATTCGAAATGTCCAACTTTGCAAAGGGTACTATCGCAGTAGCAGAAGCTTTAGCTAACATCGACGCTACAACCATCATCGGTGGTGGTGACTCCGCAGCAGCTGTTAACCAGCTCGGCTTCGGTGACAAGATGTCCCATATCTCCACAGGTGGCGGTGCTTCCTTAGAATTCCTGGAAGGTAAAGAGTTACCAGGTGTAGCAGCG
>JAZQJL010000276.1:0-7335 GCA_045541595.1 Lachnospiraceae bacterium
CGTCATAGACGCCGGCAATAGCAGTGGCTTTACCGCAACGGGATACGCCGGTAAGAATGGTGTTTTTCGGATCGATATGGTATACCTCGCCTAATTCCTGTTCCAGGGCATCAATAATCTTGGATGCACCCCAGCCCCAGGCAGCGAGAGCGCCGGTTTGCTCGGTCCAGTCTTTGCCGTACGGGTATACATCATAGAAGGCACCGGTGCGGGTATTGTTGTCTGCTGCCACGTCATTGTAGTTGTATGTAATGACGGCATAACCGCGGCTGTTGGCGTAGGCTGTCTGGGAAAACCAGCCCATGGCGATGATGACCGGCCAGCCGTTTTCCGGCATAGAGATTTTTTCCGGGTCAGGAGTAGACACAGAGAAGGAAAAACTGCCGCTGTTTCCGTCATTTGTGATGGTTACGGTGGCTCCGGAGCCGGTTTTTGTGCAGGTTAAGGTTTCACCCTCGCCGTTTCGGATGACGCCGTACATATAATACTGGTACAGATTTTTGATTTCTTCTTTTCTGGCAGCCCAGTCCGTCGGAAGATTTACCGGTGTGCCGTCAAAAAAAGTAAAGGCATCCGGGTATTCCGTGGTCTTTTTGATTATTTCCGGGGAAGGAAAGCCACTGCCGTCGTGCAGCATACTCATGGCATCCTTTAATGCCTGCAGTGCCATATCATAATCCTCCTGGGTAGCGGTGCCGGAGGCAATCAGCTCCTCGGCGTGTTTCATTGGTTCGTCCACAACTTCCGGATTGGCATAGCTATCGAAGTTGTAGTTTCTTACAAGATTCATATACCCCTTTAATCTGCTTGCACTCGGACCCGGTGTCGGGGTAGCAGTCGGGGAAGTTTCCGGACCCGGTGTTACCGGTGATTCTTCGGAACTTTCCGGTGTTAGTGTTGCGTCTTTGGGTGCGGGAGCTTTGACCGGTTTTGAGCCACAGCCCGCGAAAAGAAGAATTATGCAAAGACACAGGAACGTTAACCATTGGTATCTCTTCATAAAACAATACCTCCTCATGTTGTTTCATGAGATTACTATAACTCAGAACAGAGAAAAAGTCTTACGAGAGGTTGCGGTATTCTATTCAGATAATGCGAAGACGGGTTTCCGGTCGTCGCGATATTTCTTTGGTGTGATACCGTGCTTTTTTTTGAAGGTCTTAATCATATGACTGCAGTCGGAAAATCCGGTTTCCTGGGCAATGTAGTTTAAATCAAAATTAGTAAAGAGAAGATATTCTTCCACTTTGGAAAGGCGGATTTCTTCTAAATATTCTTTGCAGGTTTTTCCGTAGACCGCCGGGAATTTTTTTGCAAAGTACGAGTAACTCATATGGCAGGCCTTTGCAATTTCCGGTACGGTAAGCTCTGCCTGGAGATGCTGGTCGATATATTCGGTAATGGTATATATATCATAGGTATCTGCGTGATAGGAGATGTTATCGATGATGAAACCTATGGAAATCCAGTATCGGATAATTTCTATCAGCAATTCACTGATCCGGCATTGAATCAGCTGATTGCTGCCGTAGGACTGTGTACTGATTTCGGCAATGCACCTATGAAAGGCGGAACCGGCATCGTATTGGGAAAGTACGCCGGCAGGAAAATGTATCGGCATATGATTTGCCCGGGCGTTCCGGAAAATGTTGCGGAGCTTCAGGGAGGTTCCCTGGAAAAAATTCATGATATTGATATCAAATTTGAACACGGCATAGCGGACAGGGGAGTCGGCATCTATGGCATGGACGGACTGGGGATGAAACAAAATCAGTTCTCCCGGAGAAACCAGGTAGGTTTCGTTGTCCGCCATGATGGTGGCAACTCCGTCGATCATATATATAATTTCCATGTAGTAATGCCAATGGGCCCGTACGGGGAATCCGTTCTGCGCGGAATCAAAATAGAAACATTCGATAGGATTATTGATGATGTCGCCGTATTCAAACAGATGGTTCATAAATACCTCCGGATAGATTTTTACAATTTTTATGTAAATATATTATAGCACCGGAATGCGGAAAATGCTACAATAATTGTGATATTGCCAAATCTAAGGAGGACGAGTATGAAAATTTTACTTATCGGCGGTACAGGAACTATCAGCTCTGCCATTACCGGACAACTGGCGGAAACAGAGCACGAAGTATATTTGTTAAACCGCGGAAACCGCAATGATGTGCTGCCAAGCAATATAAAAGTGATAGTGGCAGACATCAATAATGAAGAGCAGGCAAAGGAAAAACTGAGCGGGATGAGTTTCGACGCAGTGTGTGATTTTATCGGTTTTGTGCCTGCCCAGTTGGAGAGAGACTACCGTCTGTTTGCCGGAAAAACAAAGCAGTTTTTGTACATCAGTTCAGCCTCGGCATATCATAAGCCGGTACGGGACTACCGTATCAGTGAGGCAACCACGTTAGCCAATCCGTATTGGGAATACTCCAGAAATAAAATTGCCTGTGAGGAGTTTTTATTTAAAATGTATCGGGAAAACGGTTTTCCGGTGACCATAATCCGTCCGAGCCATACCTACTGCGAACGGTCCGTACCGCTGGGAGTACACGGCGACAAAGGCAGCTGGCAGGTACTAAAACGTATGCTGGAAGGCAAACCTGTGATTATTCACGGAGACGGAACTTCTCTTTGGACGCTTACCTGGAACGGGGATTTTGCCAAAGCATTTATCGGACTTTTGGGCAATCCGCATGCTATCGGTGAAGCTTTTCAGATTACATCCGATGAATCCGTGACCTGGAATCAAATCTATCAGAGTATTGCAGATGCGCTTGGCGTGGAATTAAAGCCATATTATGTGGCTTCAGATTTACTGGATGCTTTAGGCAAATATGATTTTAAGGGCGGCCTGATTGGCGATAAAGCAAACAGTGTGGTGTTTGACAATACAAAAGTAAAAAACGCAGTGCCGGGATTTGTGTGCACAACAAGGGCAGAGCAGGGAATCAAAAAGGCGGTAGATTATATGCTGTCTCACCCGGAGGTTCAGGAGGAAGATCCGGAATTTGATGCCTGGTGTGATAAAGTAATTGACAGGTTAGAAAAACTGAAGGAGGAATTTTAAGATGGTTGATGTAAAGGGACGTTGGGCGTTGATTACCGGAGCCAGCCGCGGTATCGGATATTTAACTGCTCTTTTTATGGCAGAAAAAGGATGTAATTTAATCCTTCACGGAAGAACAAAAGAGCATTGCGAAAAGGTATATCAGGAAGTAAAGGCCCTTGGCGTGGAGGCATATGTTGTTAATGCGGAGCTGGCTGACCTGGATGCCGTGGATTCCATGTTGAAGGAAATTGATGCACTGGGCGTGCGTGTGGATATTGTATTAAATAATGCAGGCCTGCAGATTGCATACCGTAATGAATATTTTAAGACTCCGGTATCCGACTACACGGAAAGCTTCAAAATCAACACCATTGCACCGGCTATGATCTGCTATCATTTTATGCCAAAAATGATAGAGCATGGTTTCGGCAGAATTTTAAATACAACCAGCGGTATCCGTTTAGAGCCGCAACAGGCAGGGTACTCCGCAAGCAAGGCTGCTTTAGATAAAATTACTATTGACCTTGGCTCCACCGTGGAAGGCACGGATGTTATGATTAACTTAACCGACCCGGGCTGGTGCAGAACCGACTTGGGCGGCCCTCATGCGCCAAATGCACCGGAAAGTGCTATTCCGGGCATTGTGGTTGGAGCCTTCCTGGAGGACAAAAAGTCCGGCCGGTTCCTGGGTGCGCAATACTTTGCGGGAATGAGTCTTGAGGAGGCGGTAAAAAAGGCAGAAGCAGAGTTTAATAGTCCATATTAGAAGGAATAGAAAGGGGATTCGTGAAAGCGAATCCCTTTTTGCTTGTGAAATAAAAGACTTGTCAAAAAAGCAAAAAAGACTTGTAATCTTGACAAGAAAAATTTATACTTAAAACTGAGCGGGGTTTGCTCAGACAAAGGAAAATAGGAGGAGTAAGACAAATGGAACAGCAAGAACCAATTCGCGACGCGAGAAAACTGGGAATTCCAAAAATGTTAATTCTCGGCTTGCAGCACATGTTCGCCATGTTTGGCGCAACAATTTTAGTACCGATTCTGGTAGACGGTTATTTTGAGGGAGAAGGACTTTCAATTCAGGTGACCCTGATTTGTGCAGGTTTAGGAACATTATTTTTCCACCTTTGTGCAAAACTTAAGGTACCTGCATTTTTGGGTTCTTCTTTTGCTTTTTTAGGCGGCTTCCAAACCGTTGCAAACCTGGACACAGGTAAGTTTGCAACAATGTCTATGGGTGAAAAGCTTCCATACGCCTGCGGCGGTATTGTGGTAGCCGGTGCCCTGTACCTTGTACTGGCACTGGTAATTAAGTTAATCGGTATCAAAAAGGTAATGAGATTTTTACCACCGGTAGTGACCGGACCAATGATTATTTGTATCGGTCTTTCCCTGGCACCATCTGCGGTAACAAATGCTTCTCAGAATTGGCTGTTGGCCCTGGTTGCACTGGGTACGGTTATCATCTTTAACATTTGGGGCAAGGGTATGTTCCGCATTATCCCAATTCTTATGGGTGTTGTAATTTCTTATATCGTTGCAGTTATTCTGAATCTGGCAGGAATGACAAATGCAGACGGTACGGCTATCCTCAGCTTTGCAGAAGTGGCAAAGGCAGACTGGGTAGGTCTTCCTCCGTTCCAGCTTTGCAAATTTGACCTTACTGCAATCTTAGTTATGGCTCCGATTGCTTTAGCTACCATGATGGAGCATATCGGTGATATGTCTGCTATTTCCGCAACCTGCGGTGAAAATTATGTAGAGGATCCGGGTCTCCACAGAACCTTAATCGGCGACGGTTTAGCAACTGCATTTGCAGGCTTATTCGGTGGCCCTGCCAATACAACGTATGGTGAAAATACCGGCGTATTGGAACTGAGTAAGGTATATGACCCTAAGGTAATCCGTCTGGCAGCAGTGTATGCGGTAGTACTTAGCTTTATTCCGAAAATGTCAGAAGTAATCGGTTCCATGCCAACCGCAATTATCGGCGGTATCAGCTTCATGCTGTACGGCATGATTTCCGCTATCGGTGTCAGAAACGTAGTAGAAAACAAGGTGGACTTCACAAAGTCCAGAAACCTTGTAATCGCAGCAGTTATCCTGGTTTGCGGTCTTGGTTTCTCCGGTGGTCTTACCTTCACTGTGGCAGGCACTTCCATCACATTAACGGGTCTTGCCCTTGCAGCGCTGGCAGGCATTATTTTAAATGCAATTTTACCTGGCAATGATTACGAATTTAACGGAAACGTTAATATTAAAAAGAACGAAAAATAACAGATAACTTATTATTCCGGAAAGGAGACTGGCTATGAACATTCAGATGCAAATCTGCGGTATGATTATTTTAATCGTGCTGGCAGTATTCTATAAAAGCAATAAAACATTACGACTGTATACGGAAGATATCTTCTTTAAGGTAATGATTGCTGCCATGGTCAGTCTCAGTCTGGATATTTTGTCTCTGGTTGTCATCGAATACCGGAATGCTTTACCGATGTTTTTGGTTCATCTGGTATGTAAAACATATATTATTTCTCTGATTTGGGTAGGAATGTCCGGTACAATTTATGTATTAACGGATATTGTGTCCCAATGGAAAATAAAAAATATTATTAAATGGCTGCTGATTTGGACCGGCTTACAGAGTCTGATTGTATATGCATTGCCGATTTATATCCATGAAAGCGGTAAGGAAGTTTATACCTACGGTCCTGCGGTACTGTGCGTATACGGCTTTGCATTGCTATATGTATTTGCTACCATTGTTATTATGGCGGCGTTCCACAAAAAAGTAAGCAGGCGAAGGGAATTTGCGGTGGGCTTATGGATGACCATCTGGATTATTGCAGCAGTAATCCAGTTTTTGAATAATGAGTTGCTTCTGGTTGGTTTTGCAACCGCTATTGGTGTACTGATTTTGCTGGTCATTATGGAGAATCCGGAGTCTAATCTGGACAGAAGACTGGGATGTTTCAATTCTTATGCTTTGTCACTGTATATAAAAGAGTTGGTGGCATATAAGAAAAAATACAGTGTATTAAGTTTGTCCTTCGGAAATACAAATTTACTGGAGGAAAACCGAGAGTATGCAGATGAAATGCTGCGTGGTATGTTAAGTGTAGTAAATAAGAAAGTAATGGCCTTCAAAAATACAAATTCGGATTTGATTTTTATCAGCGATGACGGTGATGATTTATATCGCACAGGACTTGCTATTTTGTCCTATTTTACAAAGGATGAGGACTGGTATAAAGAAACCAGACTGGCCCTGGTAAAGAAATGCGAAGCATTTACCGGTGTGGAAGAAGTATTAGGCTTTATGACGTTTTTGCATAAAGAGTTTGTAAATGAGAAAACAAGGGTGTTGCCGATTGGCGAAAGCATCATAGAAAAATATAAGCAACAGTATATTATAGAGCAGAAAATTACGGAAGCTTTGCTGGAAGACAGAGTGGAAGTTTTTTTTCAGCCGATTTATGACAATAAGAAAAACGCGTTTACTTCAGCAGAGGCGTTGGTTCGCATCCGTGAAAAAGACGGAAGCCTGCTTCCGCCGGGAAGTTTTATTCCTGTGGCAGAAGAGAGTGGCCAGATTCTGGAATTGGGAGAACGTGTTTTTGAGAAAGTATGCGAATTTTTAAAGAACGGTGAGGCAAGAGAACTGGGGTTGCAGTTTGTGGAAGTGAATTTATCGGTAATCCAGTGTGAACGTAACGATCTGGCAGACCGCATGATTTCCATTGCCTCCAGACACAGCATATCACCGGAACTGATCAACCTGGAAATTACGGAAACTGCGTCTATCAGTGCCAGAACAACGCTTCTTGCAAACATGAAAAAGATGATAGATTATGGCTTTACGTTCTCCTTGGACGACTTCGGCAAAGGAGAATCCAATCTGATGTATGTGGTGGAAATGCCGGTTTCTGTGGTAAAACTGGATTTTGACATGATTAAAGCATATTTCAATTCAGAAAAAGCCCAACAGGTTGTACGGGCGGTGGTAGGTATGGCTCACGGAATGAACCTGAAACTTGTGGCGGAAGGAATTGAAGCTTTGGAAGAACTGGAAGGCATGTGCCGCGAAGGAATTGACTACATACAGGGATTTTATTATTCCAGACCGCTTCCAAAGGCAGAGTTTTTGGAATTTTTAAGACGGAATCTGTAAGAAAATGAAACGGAATATTACTTATGCAGTAAAAGAGGATATGGATGAAATAGAACATATCATGAATCAGGTTTTGAAGTCGGATCGTAGCCATGTCGTT
>JAZQJL010000277.1:0-12142 GCA_045541595.1 Lachnospiraceae bacterium
TCCTTTGAAATTCATATTAGCATAACTTTATTCTGATTTCCATAGCAATTTATTCACAAGCGCCCCAAAAGCGTCCGAAATCTCCGCCAATCTTGTCCCTGCTGGGTCACACTTGCCAAAACCAGACCATTCTGCTCCTAACTTTCAAGCCACTATTTTTCGACGCCCTTCAGACGCTTTACCCGTTCTCCCGACGATGTCCTAAACAAAAAAGCCCTAATCCAAGCGGACTAGAGCCTAATCGTTACTAGCGGAGACGGAGGGATTCGAACCCTCGTGCCCTTTCGGACAAACTGATTTCGAGTCAGTCTCGTTACGGCCTCTTCGATACGTCTCCAAATATTCAAGTTGCATAGAAACAACTTGAAATATTTTAACACAATTTAAACAATTATTCAAGCACAGAATTACATCTGTTTTCTTACGATAAAATATTCATCGCCCCGCTTGTAGTAGGGGCAGGAGGTGCGGTGGCCGGACATAAGCCTTGCGTACTCGTCCTCGTCCATGTTCATTTCACACATATATGCCTCGTAGTCTTCGTCGTACGCATAGTACTGGCATTCTTCGCATTGGGATACCATCGTTTTTCTCCTTTTTACTGTTGTGCGTCCATTAAAGTGCCCATAAACAGTGGTTCGTTGTGCTCGCACTCGATAATCATGTACATGAATGGGCGGTCCAGGTTGACTACCTTATTCTGTATCATGGCCATTTTGTTTGCCATGACCACTGCGGTGGCCGCGCCGGCCTTTGTGCCCTTTTCATCCACGGCGATAAAGGTCTTTTGCAGCACCTTGCTGATATAAATGTTGCCAAGGTCAGAGGTTGCCATTTTGGAAAAGTCCGCCTCATCCTCATTAAAGGCAGTTGGCATGCCCATCTGCTTTAAAATGTCGTTCAGCTCGAAGCTGTATTCTGTAGTGAACTTTGGCATGGTTACTTCTACTGTTGCTGTTGTTTTATTGGTCAGAAGATTGTTCAGGCCCTCTGCTGTCATGCTTGCCACATAGTCTTTCACATCGGTGCCTTCCTTTGGAAGCAGGGCCACAAAGGCATATTTCTCGCCCTTGTAGTACTTCATAAAGCCGATTGCATTTTCATCCTCTAAATATACCGATTCTTTGGAGTGGAGCATCTCTACCGTCTGCTCCTTGCCGGCCCAGTTGGTAAACACATCCTTCCAGACCTCCGACTCGTTATAAATGGTCTTCCACTCGGCATCAAAGCTTAAGGCATTTATCAGATACAGGACATCTTCTTCCTTGATTTCTTCCAGGATGGATGGAATCATGCCGTCCGTGTTTTCGGATACCCAGTTGTTGATATTCTCCAGAGTATCATTGTTAAACGGAGCCTTGTAAGCCGTCGCATCAAAAAATGTCTTGTTGTACTGAAGGAACTCGTTTTCCACGTGGAGGTACGGCACGTTTTTATACCAGATGCCGTTGGCCAGGTTTACCTTGTATCCCTCACCTGCCGGAAGATTTTTTATCCGGTCGAACAGGTAAGAATGGTAGTTCTTATTGGAAAGAGCCAGCACATTCTGCATCTGCGTTTTTGTTTCACCGTTTGCACCGCCTTCTGCCATACAAAGGGCAGACCAGGCAGAAATCGGGGAAACCAACACATTTTCACCGTTTTTGGCCTCTTTTATGGCATTTTGGAACAGCGGCACGCCAAATTCGGTAATCATGCTTCCCTGATAGACATCTTCCGTTGTTACAGACATCAGCTCAATGCCGTCCATGAGGTTAACGGTTTCAGCCACCTGCTGCTCTGCTGCCGGAGCTTCCGACGGCAGAGGCTCCTCTGCACCGTCTTCCGGTGAGATAACGGAGTCATTGTTTGTAGGGTCTTCGCCCATCGTTTCAGAACCGCCGCAACCGGTCAATCCAAATAACACACATCCGCATAAAAGCATTGCTACAAATCGTTTATACATACTAACATCTCCTTTTTTGTCTTTTACTTACCAGACGCAAAAGAAACGAAAAGGTTTCTTTTTTTTTCACATTTTATCCAAGTAATAATTCCACTGCCAGCTGTTCCTTCAGTCGACCGCTCTTTACATCCGCCTCCAACGTGAGGCTGTAATCCAGAAGTTTTTTTAAGTCTTCTGTTTTAAAGCGGTCCGCCTGGGACATATATTTTTGCACCGCAAAGGGCGGAACCCCGATGGCAGAGGCAATGCTTCCTTTGTCTGCCCGGTTCTTTTTCATTTCTTTTACAATCAGCAGAAAGTGAAACTGCCGCTGAATCATATACAAGATTCCCATGGGCTTTTCCTGCAGGGCAATCAGGTCATAATAAAGCTCCAGAGCCTGTTTTTTGCGCCCTTGGGCCATGGCCTCGGTCATCACAAAGATTTTTCCGGTGATTTGTTCGCTGCATACCGCTTTGATGTCCTCGGTGGTGACCATGTCCCGGCCCATGGTGTAACACACCAGCTTTTCCAGTTCATTCTGCAGCTTTGCCATGTCGGTGCCCACCTGCTCCAGCAAAAACTCCACGGTCGCTTCGGTGATTTTACGCTCTTCCCTCTTCAAAAGAGACGCCACCCACATCTTTAAATCCTGCTCCGTCATGCCGTTCATTTCGCAAATGTAGCCGTGCTCTTTTACCGCCTTATACATGCGGCCGCGCTTGTCTACGTCAGTTTCCACAAACACTAACACCGCCGTTTCCGGGATCTCCGGCACATAATCCGCAAAGTCCGTGGCAGACTTAAACCAGCCCGTATTTTCCAAAATCAGCAGGTGATAGTCCGAGAAAAACGGCAAGGTGTCCGCAAACTCTTTTACCTCTTTTTCATCAATGCCTTTGCCCGCATACTCCGCCAGATTCATAGCGTCAGAATCTGCCAGCACCGCTTCTTTTAACTTGTTTTTATACAGACGCTTTAGGTATTCCTCGGTGCCGTACAGGAGATATACCCGCTTGAATTCTTTATTTTTTATATCCTCTTTTATTGTCTTCATGGATGGTGCTCCTTGTAGATTACGATGTAAAACTTCAATCTTGTTTTAGCATACCACATTTTTTTGAAAATGTATATGGAGCATTTTAAACTATGTCATAATGTTTCCTCACAAAATATGCTTCGCAGCATTCCGTCCAATGCCCTGGTGTTCACTCCCGTTGGTTTTTCAGCCAGCCCCGCACCCGGATTCCGCTACGCTTTCCCGGCTCCACCACAATGGCGCCTTGCAAATCCGTACGAAACACCAGACTTTCCGTCTCCTGAAGCCGCTTCACAACCTCATCGTGGGGATGTCCGTAAAAATTCCGGTATCCGCAGGAAATAATGGAGATATCCGGCCGGACAAAGGCAAGAAAGGATTCCCCGGAGGAGGTTTGCGAGCCGTGGTGCCCCACTTTCAAAAGCACCTGTTTTCCTTCCTGCAGGGCTTCCATGTTCACCGCCGCCAGCTGCTCCATCAGCTCTTTCTCCGGGCCCGTTCCGGCATCTCCCATCAGCCAGGCAAGCAATTCGGGTGTCTGTAAAAGAAGCACCAGGGAGGTGTCGTTTTCGGATTCTTTGGCACGGACAGGATAAATGCACTCTATCAGCAAATTCTCTTCCTGATATAGCTGCTTCCCGGCCTGCAGATAGCGGACAGCCACATTCTTTTTCAGGGCCAGAGATTCCAGTTCCAAGTATGCTTCCGATTTTTCAAACACCGCCGGTAACACCAGCTCTTTCATGCCCACGGTGCCCTCATATCCGGCGACATATCCGACTTCGCCGTTATAAACCGGCATGTTCTCCAGAAGCTCCCGGATGCCGCTCGTATGGTCACTGTCTAAATGGGATACCACCGCCATGTCAATCAGCAGGATTCCCTTCTGCTTCAGCACCGGCGATAACCGATACTCTCCTACTTTGGACACGTCGCTGCTGCCGCAATCGGATAAAATCACCGTGCCCTCTTCTGTAAAAATCAACAATCCATCCCCCTGGGAGACATCCAGAAACAAAAGTTCCGTGCTTTGCCTGCCCGGGAGACACAAGATAGCAAAGCATAGCAGCATCCCTGCTGCCGGACGGACTCCGCACCACTTGGGTTGCTCTGTTTTTTTACAGTTCTTCAGGTACCGGAAAAACATCCACAGCACCAGGAGGAATACGATATAATACACGATCAGTTGCCACACCTTGGGTCTTCCGAGGAGAACAAAGGAAAAAGGCAGTTTCTGGGTTACGCGGCAAAGCCATTCATAAAATTCCAGCAAAAGCGAGGTGCCGCCCACCAAAAGCTTTGCCACCGACGGCACCCACATTCCCAAAATAGCGGAACATAAGCCGCCGCCAAGAATCAGGGATACCAGCGGAATGACGATTAAGTTCAGCAATAGACTGTATGGAGACAATTCATAGAAAAACCACAAAGAAACCGGCAACGTCACGCACTGAATCATGCCGCCGTAAAGAAAAACACTCCACCAGGGTTTCTTGTCCTCCCATATCCGGGATAAACGGTACTCTGTTTCCTGTGCAAGCGCCACCCCAAGCACCGCCCCAAAGGAGAGCAAACAGCCTGCCGAGTCAAGTTCTCCCGGGCGGATACAGGTCACCAGAATTGCAGCAAGTGAAAGGGAGGAAAGCAGATCATAGCTGCGCCGGAAAAGTTTGCTTCCCAGTAATACCAGGCACATGATGCCCGCCCGAAGCGAAGACGTACCCGCTCCGGTAAACAGCACATAAAACACAAGGAGTCCTGCGGTTGCTGCCACAGATGCCGAAATCGGCACCGTGAGCTTCCGAAGTGCCTCATAAAATCCCATGCAAAGCAAGGAAATATGCAGGCCGGAAATAGCCAGGATGTGGGAAATACCGTTCTTTCGGTACAACGCCTCCACCTCCTCCGAGAGAAGATCTTTGTCTCCCGTAAGCATTGCCGTCAGCACTCCTGCCTTATTCTCCGGGTACAGTGCGGTAATGCTTTCCCGCATACGCTTTTTTATTGAAAAGAAAAGCTTAGCCACCGGGGCGGACTCCGATTCCGGCACGGTAATTCTCAAGGCTGTAATTTCTGCAAACAGCCCTTGTGCCAAATAGTAGTCACGGGCATCAAACTGGCCCGGGTTAGACGCCTGCTGAAACAGGAAAAGTCTTCCAAACACCCGGATGGTGTTGCCGATTTCCGTTTTCGGCAGCCATTCCTTTCCTTCCGAAGTCAAGGTTACCCGACAAGCTCCCGCCGTCCGGTTTTCCTGACCGTAATACCCGATAATCACGCAGTCTTTAAGTTCCAGAATGATTTGCGTTTCATAACGTTTTTCCTTTACGATTCCTTCCACCGTCACGTAAGTCTCGCCTTCCTCTAAAAGCTGCTGCCAGGGAAGTTCCTTTGCTTTTTGCATCTCAAGAAAACTTTCCATTCTCCGGTGTCCGGTAAGAAAAATGCAGGGAATTAGTAGCAAAAGAATGGTAAGCTGAGGATAATTATTTACATGTACATGGGGATTTAAACTGTGGGGATATTGTTTTAGGACAAAGAGTCCAAAGATAATAAGAATAACATACGAAATCAGAACAACGCCTGTTCCGATGCGGGTTTCATGGCTTGCCAGCAACAGGCCGGAAAGCCATGAAACTGCTAATATACACATAGGTCTTTTCAAATTTACTGCTCTCCTTCAACGATTTCTAAGTTTCGTTCAAAGGTAGAGGAGAAGTCCAGCGTTTGATACGTTTTTCTCACTTCACCATTAATTAAAAACTGAACTTTATATACGTTAGAAAGCTCTGTCAGGGAATTTACCACAGAATATACCGCCACTTCTGCGGAAATTCCTTCCCTCTTTTCTAAGAACTTTTCATTAAAATCCACATAGCAGATACCATCCCGGATGGTCACTTTGTTTAGCGTTACTCCTGCGGGAATTACCGCCTGCATATCCGGCACAATCGGGCCTTCCATCAGCTGGTGTAAAATCAGCTGCTCAGTAGATACGGTACCGTCGTAGGTGATTTTCAATGTGGATTCTACCAACGCATTGCCGCTTGCATTTGCAAAGTACACGGAAACCTTTTCTTCCTGGTAAAATTCCGTATTTTCACCGGTACTGTCAATGAAATCCTTTTCCGTCAGCATGCCCACCGGTTTGCCGGCTGATGTCAGTAGCGGCTGGGTACCAATGTAAAATTCCACCGATGTAATCTGCTCCAGCTGGCAAATGGTTTTTACCAGTGCCGCCCGCCGTAACACTTCCGTAATGGTTTGCTGCATGCTGTAATCAGAAGAAAAGCGCAAGGTCAGCAGACCCGTTTCCGCAATCTTATATTCATAGATGGGGTTACGGTCGGTGATGGCTGCCTTTTCTTTTTCTGTCCACAGCCTGTCTTCCAGCACTGTCAGCAGTTCTGACACCTGTTCCTCCACCGTACCCGGCTGCAGTTCAAACAGTTCACTGACTACTTTGGTTCTCTCCTCGTTCATGAGGTACAGCCGGACCGTTCCCTCCGATACTTCTCCGGTCACGGATTCCGGTTCTTTCTGCTCTGCCGAGGCACATCCGTCAAACAGCAAAAGCAATAGCAAAACAGGAAGCAGAAGTGTTCTGCCCCTTATTTTCTTTCTTAAATTTCCGTTCCGTTTATTTTTCATGCATCTGTATATTCCGGTACAAAGATGAGCGGAATCCGCACAACAAAGA
Source organism: Lachnospiraceae bacterium (assembly GCA_045541595.1). Lineage (GTDB taxonomy): Bacteria > Bacillota > Clostridia > Lachnospirales > Lachnospiraceae > SIG299. The sequence continues at coordinate 6,664 of JAZQJL010000277.1, forward strand.
CCGAACCTTCTCCTTCTTTTCCGGAAACTTTAATATTTCCTTTGTGCATCATAACTGCACTTTTTGTAATGGCAAGTCCCAAACCGGTTCCGCCGGTTTCTCTGGATCTGGCCTTATCCACCCGGTAGAAACGGTCGAAAATATATTTCTTTGCTTCTTCCGGGATACCGATTCCGGTGTCCTCCACCCTGACATAGAAATACCGGTGGTCCGCATTTAAAGATACTTTTACCGTACCGCCTTCTTTGTTGTATTTGATGGCATTTTCAATCAGGTTGGTAAACACCAGCGACATTTTCACCTCATCCACTTCAGCAAGCACGCTCCGGAAACTTTCAAATACCATTTCCACACTGCGTTCCTTGGCAATCGGCCGCAAACGCCGCATAACGATTTCTAAAAGCTCATTAATGCTTACCTGGGCAATCTGCATCTCGCCTTCTTTGCGATCCAGACGCACAATGTTAAGTAAGTCGGTAATGATTTCATTTTCTCTGTCGATTTCACTGTTGATATCATGCAAAAATTCCTGGTAGAGTTCTTCCGGAATTCCCTGCTGGCCCACCAGGGACTCTGCCAATACCTTCATGGAGGTCAGCGGAGTTTTTAACTCGTGGGACACGTTGGATACAAACTCCTGACGCCGTTGCTCCGTACTGCGCATATCATCCAGCATATTATTTACGGAATCCACAATGGTTTCCACCTCGTAGTTTCCCGTAACGTCAATTTTTTCTTCCAGGTCGCCCTCCGCCAGCTGTTGCAGGGAAAACGCCAGTTTCTTTAACGGAAAAACCATCTTTGCCGCCACAATCAGGATAGCGCACAAAGTAAAGCCTACCAGCAAAGAGGTCAGTAACACCGAATTCCGGCTTATATCGTCCGACACTCCTACCGGTTCCGGGTTTTGATATACAAAAATAACGCTTCCCAAAACCGTTTTCCCGAGGGAATCCCTGATTTGGAAAATAACTTCCGTGGTATCTTCATAGAAATATTGATAGGACAGATTCTTTCCCTGAAGGGACTTTACCACCTCTTCCGAAATCATGGTTTTTCCTTCTTCTCTGCCAAAGGTATCCTTTACAATCTGAAGCTCGGAATTTACCACAAGAATCCGTCCGTCATAAATCTGGGCTGCCGTGTCCATCGATGCCGATAGCCCGGCCTGGGCGGTGTTGGTCAGGTAGCCTGTGTTCTGTATTCTGTTGGCAAAATCGGCACACAGCTCCTGCACCTCTCCCTGATGAGCCTGCTTTGTCTGCTCTTTGTAGCTCCTTACAAACAATACGGCCACCACGGCAAGCGGAATAATACACGCAAGTACCAGGGCAAAAATCATCTGCACATGGAGACTGTTTGCTTTTCGTAAACGTCTCTTAGTGCTCAAAATAATATCCCACTCCCCACTTGGTATGTACGTACTTTGGTTCGCTTGGATTCTTCTCTATTTTTTCACGCAGGCGGCGGATATGAACGTCGACCCTTGGGGCATCTCCCGGATAGTCCCTGCCCCAGATTAAGTCCAGCAGGGCATCTCTGTCATACACCTTATTTGGATGAAATACAAGAAGCTCCAACACATCAAATTCTTTGGCTGTCAGGTTTACTTCTGCTCCCTCGATATACACACGGCGGCTGTTGCAATCAATGGTAAGATCTCCATAGGTTGCTTCCTTTGCCTCTTCTTCCTTCTTGCCGCTGCGGCGCATAATTGCCTTAATACGGGCCTTTACCTCTAAAATATTAAACGGCTTGGTAATGTAATCATCCGCACCGTACTCCAGCCCGAGAATTTTATCCATGTCATCGTCCTTGGCCGTTACCATAATAATCGGCACATCAGAAAACTCCCTTACCTGCTGGCATACCTCATAGCCGTTGAACTTTGGAAGCATCACATCTAACAAAATAACATCGTATGTATTCGTCTTTATCATGTCCAGGGCTTCCTGACCGTCATAGGCGCAGTCCACCTGCATGCCTTCCTGCTCTAAGCTGAAACGGATTCCTTTTACGATTAACTTTTCATCATCTACTACAAGTACTTTTTTCGCCATACTGTCATACGCTCCTTCCATTGTCCTATTTTACAGTAATTTTATCCTTGATTTTTTCATACATGGCTTCTCCGATGCCACTGACATTCCTTATTTCTTCGATATCGGCAAATTGGCCGATTCTTTCCCGGTATGCCAAAATGCCTGCCGCCTTTGTCTCTCCGATTCCGGGAAGCTCCATCAGTTGCTCCATGGTAGCCGTGTTTAAGTTTATTTTGGCACTTTGGTTCTGCGTACGGTCTGCAGTACCCGTTTCGCCGTTTACCTGTTGCTCTACGGTCAATAATCTTGTTTCTTCCCGGCTTAAAATGTAAATCCGTTCTCCGTCTTCAATACTTCTTGCCAGGTTGTGGTAAGCCGAATCCGCCTCCGGCAAAAAACCGCCAGCCATGGTGACGGCTTCATATAACCTGCTTTCTGCCGTCAGGGTATAAATTCCCGGCTCCTTTACTGCTCCGCATACATAAACTACCAGTTTTGTCTGCTGCTCCTGCGGTTCGGTGCCTGATGCCGTTGCAGGCGTCAGGTCGGGAGTCACATCCGGTTCCGCAAAATCAAGAACTCCGGTTATTTTATTCGTGTTCCCTTGTGTTTGTTCAAATAAATCACTTCGAAAATAAAAGAGTACTGCTGCCCCTGCAAAAAACAGCAAACTTATCACTGTTGTTATCCATTTTTTTGTTTTCCGATTCAATGCATCATCCCTCCTATTAAGAGGAGTCTCGCATTCCCGGCCGCTCAGCTCCATTGTACCCAAATTTTCCATCAAGTGCAAGGATTAGTTTTTATTTCCACTTAAACACAATAACGCCCGCAATCAAAAGCAGCATTCCAATCAGTTTACTCATGTCAAAGGAAGCTTTTTGCGTGCCGAATAAGCCCAGCAGTTCAATCAGATAGGCCACCAACAGCTGAGTTACAATAATGAACATGTTTGCCTTCGCCGGCCCCAGAATTTCCACACCTTTAATTACTGTGTAGGTAATAAACGCTCCCATGGCACCGCCTAACAGCATATATTTATTATCAATGGCAAATAAAGATGCCACCGTCCCCTGTCGTCCGGTAAAGAACCAGGCTGCCACACAGACCAGCAGTGCAGAAAACTGTACAAAGCCCGATGCCACCCAGATACTGCTTTGTTTTGTCACTCCCGTGTTAAATACCCCCTGAATGCTCATTAGCGCACCGGAGAGAATAGACAACAGCATGCCAAGCATAGTTTTCCCTCTCTTTCCCAAAATTTCCGTTTTTCTTAGTATTACCGACCATCCGGCATTTATTCTTTTGTTCTGAAGTTTTGGGGAACCACCCGTAACAGTTTTGATGTTACAAAATCCGATGGTTTTACCAGCCAGCCCCCGTTACCGTCAATATCATATCCAAACGCTTTATATGCTGCCCATACCAGATGCGCACACTGCGTCCCCCAGTATTTACCGTCCATGTCTTTGTCATCAATAACGCCGGGGCTCAGCATATACGGAATGCCCACCAGACTGTTTTTCGCATAGGTCACCACGGCCCGCCGTATCTCCTCCGTCGCATTCAGACGAAGCACCAGCACATGAGGATACCTTTTCCACTCCGATAACCCGGAATACTCCGATTCGGTTCCTATGCCAAAGGCTTCTAATGTAATTCCCTTGTCCGCATCCACCACCAGGGCAGCATGTCCGTGCCGGAAGCAGAAACAATAGGTGGAATCCGTCACCAGAATGTCGCCGTCCTGAATGTCCGTAAATTCCGGTTGGTATAGCCTTTTTCCGCTTTTATCTGTCAGATATTCCTCTTTAATCACATAATAAAACGTATCCGTTTTGTATTGGTTTTTGTCCGCCCGGAACATTTCCCAGTACTCCGGAGTTTTAACGATAAAAAAGAACAGCAGTGCTGCAATAAGTGCTTTTTTCCACCGTGCCATAGTCTTCCTCCCGCCAATACATACCATCTCCAAAAAGACATTCTTCTATGCATTTTGTCACTTCCTAAAGACACATCCCATATACTATATGGAACACACAAATAAAGGAGTTTTCTGTATGGCTATTTTTACCAATCAGGCAACACTTTCTTATAACAACACCACCACAACCTCCAACATCGTTATCGGTGAAATCATCGAGGTGCTGAGTGCCGATAAAAATGCGTTAGGACAGGAATACAGTTTTGGCGACACCGTAACCTATGCCATCAGCATTATCAATTCCGGTACTGCAGCGTTTAATAATCTCACGGTTACCGATAATCTTGGGGCTTATCCTTTAGGTGCCGCTACCGTGACTCCTCTTTCCTATGTTACCGACACGGCAGCCTATTATGCAAACGGCGTACTTCAGGCTGCACCGACAGTCACAGATACAAATCCGTTGACCATTACCGGCATTAACGTTCCTGCAAACGGCAACGTAATTCTCCTCTATAAGGCAAGAGTCAATGAATATGCTCCTCTTGCTTCTGCTTCCACTATTACCAACACTGCAGTTATCAGCGGTACCGGTCTTACCTCTGACGTTACCGTCACCGAAACCATTACCGTGGCCGATGCTGCACAGCTTACCATCACCAAGAGTCTCAGTCCGGAAACAGTGACAGAAAACGGTCAGCTGACCTATACCTTCGTGATTCAGAACACCGGCAACACTCCGACCGTGGCAACAGATAATGCAACCATTACCGACCTGTTCGATCCGATTTTGGAAAACATCAGTGTTTCCTTAAACGGAACCCTTCTTACAGAAGGTCCTCAGTATGTTTACGACGAAACCACCGGTCTGTTCCAGACGGTTGCAGGTGTCATTACTGTTCCGGCAGCCACCTACACCCAGGACCCGGTTACCGGTCAGTGGAATATCACTCCGGGTTCCACCGTTCTTACCGTTACCGGTACTATCTGAGCTTCTCTCTGATTTCTAACGAAAAAAGGAGCATCGTTGCGATGCTCCTTTTTATTATATTCTGTTGATTCCTCTTAATACTTCTTCCATCCATTTATCCACGGAATAAGTTTCCGTATCAAAGATTTTTACGATAACACCGTAAGGATCTGCATCTCCGGCAAAGGCATTTGCTTCGTCGGTATCCACGTGCATGGCCAATCGGAACGACGGGCTGACCCGGACTACTACATCCGCGTAAATCAGGTTCCGCTCATAGCTTTTGGTAATCACAAAGACATTCTCGTTGTCTTTTACGTTATACTGCAAGGCATCCACCGGTCGCATATGAATATGCCGCTTGGCAACAATGACTCCCTCGGAGAGCTTCAGTGTCCGATCGCCGTTGGCTAAGGTAAGTCCGGGGCTGCCCTTCACATCTCCGCTGTCACGGAGGGGTGCTTTTACACCAAGGGTCACGCAGTCTGTTTGGGACAGCTCCACCTGACAGACCTTCCGCTCCGGCCCCAGAACAGCAACCTT
>JAZQJL010000278.1:0-5417 GCA_045541595.1 Lachnospiraceae bacterium
CCCAGCAGATTGCCCAACAGCCCGGTTAAACCGCCGCCTCCGCCAAGCAATACCACTACAAGTAAAATGATTTTCAACAATCCACCGCTATTACCGCCGGCCCGGGTTGCTCTTTTTCCACCGGAATTGCTGCTGCCGCCTACAGAACCTCCGGTACTTCCCACCGGACCGGTACCAAGGCCGCTGCCACGCTTTTTCACACCTTTACTGTTACCTGTTACATTTTTGACTCTTCCTCTTGGTCTGTTTGTTGCCATGATTTTTCTCCTCTTTTCGGTTTATCTTACATATACATCATTACCAATCCTATTGTATATCGGCTTCTTTATTATGTAAATGAATACTTGCAGTCGTCTCTACCCCAGTATACCAACTCTTTTTCAACTTCTCAAGAAATTTTTCATAGCATTTTTCGGAAAACTACGCCTACACCGCGTAAGATAAATAACATGGTTTCACAAATAAACAAAGGCCGCCGCTACCAATTTATTCTGAAGCAGACCCTTGAAAAACGTTGGCGCTTAGCGAGGTAATGCGACGATACGTCGCACGAGCTTAGCGTCCACTACGTTTTAAGGGAGCGAGAGCGCGTCTGCGAAGAATAAATTGGTAGCGGCGGCCTTATTTATGAAACTATCTTATTTATCTCTCCAAATGATACGTCCCTTTGTTAAATCATATGGGGACAATTCCAGAGTAACCTTATCACCAGGAACGATCTTGATGAAATTCATACGAAGCTTGCCACTGATATGTGCCAGCACTTTGTGGCCGTTTTCCAGTTCTACCTGGAACATTGCGTTAGGCAGCTTTTCAATTACGGTTCCTTCGATTTCTACTACATCAGCTTTAGACATGTAATCCTCCTTATTAAAACAAAACTACTTTTTGCGAATGGAAAGCAACTCCGGCTCTCCCTCGGTAATCAACACTGTGTTCTCATAATGTGCGGACAATGTTTCATCCTCTGTTACAACAGTCCAGTCATCATCCATCCAGCAGACCTCCGGTCTGCCGATGTTAACCATCGGCTCAATAGCCAAAGTCATACCCGGAACCAGCTTCATTCCGCGTCTTCTTTGATGGAAGTTTGGTACCTGCGGGTCTTCGTGAAGCTCCTTGCCGATACCGTGACCGACTAAGTCGCGGACGCAGGAATAACCGTGGGCTACCACGTAATCCTCAATGGCTGCGGAGATGTCATGCAGGTGACAGCCCGCCTTGGCAAACTTGATTCCTTCGTAGAAGCTCTGCTCGGTAACCTCCATAAGGCGCTTTGCTTCGGCACTTACTTCACCAACTGCCCATGTTCTGGCAGCATCGGAATGATACCCTTTGTAGATTACGCCGGCATCTAAGCTCACGATGTCGCCTTCTCTTAAAATGCGCTTCTTATTTGGGATTCCATGCACAACCTCATCGTTTACAGAAACACAAATAGAGGCAGGATAGCCGTTGTAATTTAAGAAAGATGGAATACATCCATAACTTTTGATGATTTCATATCCTTTTTTGTCGATGTCCATTGTAGAAATACCCGGACGTACAAAATCTCTCAATTCCTCATGCACGATAGCAAGGATACGGCCTGCTTCGCGCATCAGCTCAATTTCTTTTTCAGATTTAATCGTTACTGACATATTCTAGTCCTCTAAAATAGCGATAATTGCCCGGAAAACATCTTCCATCGGAAGAGTTCCGTCTACTTCTTTTAAGATATTCTGTGTCTGATAATAATCAATCAATGGCTGGGTCTGTTCATGATAAACATCCAGTCTCTTTTGCACGGTTTCCGGCTTATCATCGGCACGAAGCACCAGCTCACCACCACAGGCATCACAAATGCCCTCTACCTTAGTTGGGTTAAACTTAATGTGATAAGTTCCGCCACAGGCAAGGCAGGCACGTCTGCCGGACATTCTGGAAACGATTGCTTCATCCGGAACATCCACATTGATTGCGTAATCCACTGCATCCTGCTTGTCAGCCAGAGCCTTTGTCAGCGCTTCTGCCTGAGGAATAGTTCTTGGAAAACCGTCCAACACATAACCGTTCTTACAGTCATCATTTGTGAATCGGTCCATAATCAGCTCTAACGTCAGTTCATCCGGAACTAACGCCCCCTGATCCATATACGCTTTTGCTTTCATGCCAAGTTCTGTCTGATTTTTAATGTTTGCTCTAAAAATATCTCCTGTGGAGATGTGAGGAATTCCGTACTTTTCTGCGATTCTCTTTGCCTGAGTACCTTTACCTGCACCCGGCGCGCCAAGCATAATGATTTTCATTAGTATCCTCCTTATTTTTGCACAAAAGGGTGGAGCAAAACTCCACCCTTATCTGACTCAGTATATTAACTATTCGTTGGACAAGAAGCCCTTATAATGACGCTCTCTCATCATGGTTTCAACCTGTCTGATGATTTCAAGAACAACACCAACAATAATGATGATGGATGTTCCACCGAAGCTTACCTGTGCTCCGAAAGCACCTGCAAAGAAAATCGGAATGATGGAAATCACTGCCAGACATACTGCACCAATCAGAATGATGTAGTTTAATACCTTATTTAAGTATTCAGTTGTTGGTCTGCCCGGACGGATACCAGGAATAAAACCACCCTGCTTCTTTAAGTTGTTTGCAACTTCCATTGGGTTGAAAGTAACCGATGTATAGAAGTATGCAAAGAATACTAACAGTGCAAGGTAAATCAAAAGACCAAGTGTGTACTTGAAAGAGTCATCAAAGTGACACCAGTTCTGCTGATTTAACAGATATAATACCTTATTCCAGGCATATGTTCTTGCTCCATATACACCAAATAAGGAAGATACAATAATCGGAGTCTGCATCAGGGAACTTGCAAAGATAACCGGAATAACACCTGCGGTGTTAACCTTGAGCGGAATATGGGAAGACTGACCGCCTACCATCTTTCTGCCCTGCATCTTCTTAGCGTACTGAACGCTGATCTTTCTTGTTGCATCCTGTAAAAGAACTACAAGTACTACTAAAAGAATTACTACAGCAATGATAATTACTGCTGCAATTACCTTCTTTACAACATTTTCACCACCAACGATAAACTGGTTATATAAACCTGCAAAATCGTTTGGAAGGCTTGCTACAATGTTAATTAAGAGGATTACGGAGATACCGTTGCCGATACCCTTTTCTGTAATCTGCTCACCTAACCACATAAGGAATGCAGAACCTGCTGTGAAGGAAGCTGTGATAACACAAATCTGAAGGAACAGGTTGCCTTCTTCAAGAAGACCACTGTTGTTAAATCCGATTGTCATCATAATAGATTCAAATACAGCAAGACCAATTGTTACGTATCTTGTCCATTCTGCAATCTTCTTTCTGCCGGTTTCGCCATCCTTCTGCATCTCTTCTAACTTTGGAATAGCAATAGTTAAAAGCTGCATAATAATGGAGGATGTGATATATGGAGAAATGTTTAATGCAAAAATTGACATCTGGGAGAAAGATCCACCGGTCAGGGTATTCAGGAAGCCAAAGGCTGTCTGCATCTGCAGGCTGAATACAAACTGGGTTCTGTCAATTCCCGGTACCGGGAGCTGACAGCCAAGTCTTACAATTACTAAACAAACCAGTGTGAACAGTAACTTACTTCTTACATCCTTAATTTTAAGAGCATTTCTGAATGTTTTAAACATTTAGATCACCTCTGCTTTTCCACCAAGAGCCTGAATCTTTTCAACAGCGCTTGCGCTGAATGCACTTAACTTAACATCAAGCTTCTTAGTAAGTTCTCCGTTTCCAAGAACCTTTACGCCATCGCGTGGGTTCTTAACGATTCCCATGTTCATTAAGGATTCTACAGTTACTTCTGCGCCATCCTCGAATCTGTTTAAAGTATCAAGATTAATTGTTACAATAATCTTAGTATTTCTGTTGTGGAAGCCTCTCTTAGGAAGTCTTCTGTATAAAGGCATCTGACCACCTTCGAAACCGATTCTGGTAGCACCGGAACGAGCCTTCTGACCCTTATGACCCTTACCTGCGGTCTTACCATTTCCGGATCCGTGACCACGGCCTCTTCTGAAGTTCTGGCTATGCTTAGAACCATCTGCTGGTCTTAATTCTGATAAATTCATCGTGCGCACCTCCTTGCTACGTATTAAATTTCTTCAACCTTTACTAAGTGTCTAATCTGCTGGATCTGTCCCTTAGTAGCATCATTGTTCTTCTTAACAACGGACTGACCGATCTTCTTAAGACCTAATGCTGCTACAGTTAATTTATGCTTAGGAATAGCACCGATAGTAGACTTCACCAAAGTGATTTTTAATTTATCTGCCATTTTGTTACCCTCCTAAATTAGCCTAAAATCTCTTCAACGGATTTACCACGAAGTCTTGCTACCTCTTCAGGAGTCTTAATGTTCTTAAGTCCCTCGATTGTTGCAAGTACTACATTCTGCTTGTTATTTGAACCTAAGCTCTTTGTACGAATATTCTTAAGTCCTGCAAGCTCAAGTACATTACGAGCCGGACCACCAGCGATGATACCGGTACCTTCCGGAGACTTCTTTAATAATACGGAAGCACTTCCGAACTTACCTGTTGCATCATGTGGTATACTGTTATTCTCATCAATCGGTACAGTTACAAGCTTCTTCATTGCATCTTCTTTTCCCTTGCGGATAGCTTCCGGAATTTCAGTTGCCTTTCCAAGACCTGCACCAACATGTCCGTTGCCGTCACCAACAACGACTAAAGCTGTGAAACGGAAATTACGACCACCCTTAACAACCTTAGTTACACGCTTGATTGATACTACTTTTTCTGTTAATTTCTCAGCATCAACAAAATTACGTTTCATGTTCGTTTTCCTCCTTGTTAGAATTGCAAACCAGCTTCACGAGCTGCATCTGCTAATGCCTGAATTTTTCCATGATATATGAAGCCACCTCTGTCGAAAACAACTGTAGTGATGCCCTTTTCCAAAGCCTTCTTAGCTACTGCAGTACCAACTGCCTTTGCAGCCTCTACATTATTTGTCTTCTCCACGCTGTCTTTTACTTCCTTTTCCATAGTAGAAGCAGCTACAAGGGTGTTGCCAACTGTATCATCAATAATCTGCGCATAAATATGGTTGTTACTTCTGAAAACAGCCAAACGTGGTCTCTCAGCTGTGCCACTGAAACGATTGCGCATTCTGTCATGTTTTTTAGTACGAACTTTCGCTCTTGATACTTTACTAACCATTTCTCGTCTCTCCTTCTATTATTTCTTACCAGTCTTACCAACTTTACGTCTGATTGTCTCATCAGCATACTTGATACCCTTGCCCTTGTATGGCTCCGGTCCTCTAAGCTGTCTTAAGTTAGCTGCATACTGTCCAACTTTTTCTTTATCAATACCTTTGATTGTAATCTTATTCTGGCC
>JAZQJL010000279.1:0-3711 GCA_045541595.1 Lachnospiraceae bacterium
CTGTCTGTAATTCTTGCCATGTTGTTTGGTTGCAGCGGATGTGCCATGCTTATGCAGAATATCCGTCAGGAACTGGCAGAGAGGGAGTCTCAGGAGCAGGAAGGAACTTCGGATACAACAAATCAAGGGCAACCGTCTGCGGCAGAAGAAGAACTGATGTCAGATTATTTTGTCAGCAAGATGGAGTTGCTGGCGGAGTTGGTGGATCAGTATTATATGTACGATATTTCCGTGGATGATATGCGTACCGGCGCTTATAAGGGGCTGTTAGAAGGCTTGGGTGACCCGTACACCTGCTATTATACCGAAGATGAATATGATGCGCTGATGGAATCCACCAGCGGCACATATTACGGTATCGGCGCAGTGGTGCAGCAGAACTTAAAAACCATGTATATTACCATTGTAAAACCATATGTGGATGGTCCTGCCTATAACGCAGGCATGCTGCCGGGAGATATAATTTACATGGTAGACGGTGTGGACGTTACCGGTATGAATATTGACAATGTTGTTACCATGATGAAGGGTCCGGAAGGAACCACGGTAAAGGTAACGGTAATCCGTGAAGGTGTAGCTGACCCGATCGAGCTCACTATTACAAGAGCAAAGATTGAAATTGAAACCATAGAGTATGAAATGTTAGATAATAACATCGGATATATTCTGATTTCCGGTTTCGATGAGCCAACACCAAAGCAGTATAAAGATGCCATCGAAGACTTAAAGAGTCAGGGCATGAAGGGGCTGGTTATCGACCTGAGAGATAACGGCGGCGGCCTTTTGTCAGCCGTGGTTGATATGCTGGATTATATTTTGCCAAAGGGCATGATTGTATATACGGAAGACAAGTACGGCAACAGAGATGAATATAAAGGCACAGATAAAGATGTGCTGGATCTTCCGATGGCAGTTTTAATTAATGGAAACAGTGCCAGTGCGGCAGAGATTTATGCGGCAGCAATGCAGGATTACGATGCGGCAACCTTAGTGGGTACCACCAGTTTTGGTAAGGGTATTGTGCAGACAATTCTGCCGTTAACCGACGGAACTGCAGTGAAGATTACCATTTCCCGCTACTTTACACCAAACGGGGTATGTATTCACGGAGAGGGCGTCACTCCGGACATCGAAGTAGAGCTGGCAGAGGAATTAACGCAGATGGTAGTGATTCCGAAGGACCAGGACAATCAGCTGGCAGAGGCTGTCAAAGCGGTTTTAAAGGAAATAGAATAAAACTAAAAACAGAGCAGGAAAAAAGATTAGAAAAATTTCTAATCTTTTTTCTTTTTAGCCTTGAAATCGTCAGAGGAATGTGGTAAGATATTCCGCATACGGACAAGTGTACTTGATATGCGAACACTTTAAGGCTGTAAATAAAGGAAAGGATATCAGAAAATATGGATGACGATAGCTTTTTCATTGTAAAGAAAAGAGCAGTCCCGGAGGTTCTGTTAAAGGTGGTGGAGGCAAAACGCCTGTTAGACTCAGAGCGTGCCATTACCGTGCAGGAGGCCACAGAGCAGGTAGATATCAGCCGGAGTTCTTTTTATAAGTATAAAGACGATATCTTCCCGTTTCATGACAACACCAGAGGCCGGACGTTAACGTTTATGCTCCAGTTAGATGATAAACCGGGGCTTTTATCCAATGTACTTGGCATACTTGCGGATGCAAAGGCAAATGTGCTTACCATCCATCAGGCAATTCCTACCGGAGGCATTGCTTCCATCACACTCAGTGTGGAAATCCAGCCGGAAACCCAGGATACGGAAAGCATGATGCGGAACATGGAAGCAGTGGAAGGCATCCATTATTTAAAGATTTTAGGATTCGAATAAACAGTAGGAGGCTTATATGAAAATAGCAGTTTTAGGTTATGGCACCATCGGTTCCGGTGTGGTAGAAGTACTGGAAACCAATAAAGAAAGCATTACAAAACGGGCCGGAGAAGAAATTTCCGTAAAATATGTACTGGATTTAAGAGAGTTCCCGGGCAATCCGATTGAAGACATTTTAGTACATGATTTTGCTACCATTGCAGAGGATGAAGAAGTCGGCTGTGTGGTAGAAACCATGGGTGGCACCGAGCCGGCATATTCCTATGTAAAGGAGTGTCTGCTTCGCGGAAAGAGTGTATGTACGTCCAATAAGGCACTGGTGGCAAAGCACGGTGCAGAGCTTTTAGAAATTGCAAGACAGAAGAAGATTAACTTCCTGTTTGAAGCCAGCGTAGGCGGCGGTATTCCGATTATCCGGCCGTTAAATCAGGCATTGACTTCCGAACAGATATTAGAAATCACAGGTATCGTAAACGGTACTACAAACTTCATTTTAACAAAGATGAGTCAGGAAGGTGCAACCTTTGAAGCAGCTTTAAAGGAAGCCCAGGACTTAGGCTATGCGGAGCGCAATCCGGAGGCTGACGTAGAAGGACATGATGCAGGCCGTAAGCTGGCAATTTTAGCATCTCTTTCCTATGGTCAGCAGGTGGATTTTGAAGATATTTACATGGAAGGTATCACCAAGGTTTCCGATACGGACTTTAAGTACGCCGAGGCACTTGGTGCAGAAATCAAGCTGCTTGCCCAGGGTAAGATGGAGGACGGCAATTTCTATGCCATGGTAGCACCGAAGATGATTCGGGAGGCAAATCCTCTTTACAGTGTCAGAGGCGTATTCAACAGCATTTTAGTGAAGGGTAACACCCTTGGCGAAGTAATGTTCTACGGCAGCGGTGCCGGAAAGCTTCCGACTGCCAGCGCTGTTGTGGCAGACGTAATTGACGTTACAAAGAACCAGGGCAGAAACATTGTCACTATCTGGAGCAACAAAAAGTTAACTCCGGCATGCCACTGCGACATGGAAAATGCCTTCTTTGTACGTGTGCCTGCAGCAGATGCGGCAAAAGCAAAGGAAGTCTTTGGAGATATCGCTGAGGTATCCGCAGATGTGGCGGGCGAATTTGCCTTTGTCACAAAGAAAATGACAGAAAAAGCATTCGAAGAAAAGGCAGCCTGCGTGACTGTTCTTAACAGAATTCGGACCGAGTGGGAGGCATAATTAGATATGAAGTATATTGTAGTATTAGGCGATGGCATGGCAGATCGTCCATTGGAAGAGTTAAACGGAAAGACACCATTGGAGGCAGCAAATACTCCTGTGATGGATGAAATGGCAGGAAAGGGCATTGTGGGTCTTGCCCATACCATTCCGGAGGGCATGAGTCCGGGCAGTGATACAGCAAACCTGGCTGTGCTCGGTTACAATCCGAGACTTTATTACACCGGCCGTTCCCCGTTGGAAGCCCTCAGCATTGGTGTGGATATGAAGGAATTGGATGTGGCGCTTCGCTGCAACATCGTTACTGTTTCCGACGATGATCTTCCTTATGAGGAAAAGACCATTATCGACCATAGCTCCAGCGAAATCAGCACCGAGGACGCGGCAATTTTATTAGAGGCAGTGCGCAAGGAACTGGAAACCGATATTTACAAGTTCTATGTTGGCACCAGCTACCGTCACTTAACCATCTGGGATGAGGGCAGTGTGGTTCCGTTAACACCGCCTCATGATATTTTAGGTAAGGTAATCGGTTCTTATCTTCCAAAGGAAGAAGCTTTAAAGGAAATGATGAAGAAGAGTTACGACATCTTAAACAATCATCCTTTGAATGTGGAACGTGCAAAGAAAGGCTTAAACAAGGCAAAC
>JAZQJL010000280.1:0-4435 GCA_045541595.1 Lachnospiraceae bacterium
ACAAGAAATTCCTAAAAAAGCAATTAAAGCAAATACCCATTTACGCTTTCCTTCAACTGCCAGCGCACAAATGACTACGGCTATAAACAAAAACGTTGATACATAATACTCGCTATCCTGTATTCCTTTGATTATAAGACATCCCTGAGCCAATAAAAACACGCCAACCGCTGCTATTGGCTTTCTCTTTACCGGAAAATTCAAACATCCACATAAAACTAATAACAGCTTTGCACACTCTACAATTAACCCCACAATGTTAACTTCCATACCCGTTCTCCATTACACTATTCTCGCATGCTTATTTACAAACGCAAAAAAAGTCTCTCTAAATCCCGGTGCATATCTTCTGGAAACCGGAAGCTTTTTATCCACTCCCTTTAGCTTTACTTCATCGGAGCCAAACCGTTCCACATAGAACATGGAAATCAGATAGGTACGGTGAATCTGTACAAACCCCTTGCCCGCCAGTTTTTCTGCCAACCTTTTTATTGTTCCGCGGCGTTCCTCATACACCAGCCCCATGCGGTCAAAAATATACAAACCATCTCCATAGGCTTCCGCATAAACAATATCTTTCAGTTTCACATAACAGGTTTCATTTTCCAGTAAAAGCTCGATTCTTTCCGCCTTGGCAAGCGCCTTTTCCACCGTTCCAAGTACGTTTATCAACCGCTCTTTTTCTAAAGGCTTTCTCAAAAATTGTAATGCCCGGATATCGAAAGCATCATAGACATATTTTTCGTAGGAGGTTAAGAATACAATTTCCGCATCTATCCTTTGTTTGCGCAGCAACTTTGCCGCACTCATTCCATCTAAATCCGGCATTTCTATGTCTAGTAAAATCAGATCAAATACTTCTTTAGTGTTTACCAGTTCACTGCCATCTTCAAACTCTGCAATTTCGATGGAAGAATTATATTCCTTTATGCAATTTATTGCTTCGTCACGATATTTCTTTTCATCATCACATATGGCAATCCGCACTAACAAACACCCTCTTTTGTACAATTTTTCATATTTAATCCCATGTTGATTTTTCCCTTATTTTGTCAAAAACAGAATACCATATTTTTCAAATTATTACAAGCAAAACTCCTCCTATTTCTTATTTTTCCCATGTGAAAATATTATTCGCACAATCCCTAAAATCAAAAGAGCCTTTCAGGTACCCAACGTACCCGAAAGGCTCTTCTGTAACTTTAATTTTCACAAAGCATTACCAAAAGATTTCCCAGAGGATATCCAAAATCTTTTCATCGATGCCCATATCTTCTGCCTTATCAAGGAAATCATCGATTTCATCTTCCATTTCCTCTCCGATTTCCTCATACTCATCCATTATTTCGTAATATACATCCCAGTATTTATCCGTATCAATTCCATATATGGATTCTAATTCCAGTATGCGGTTCAGACATCCCACCAGATCCTGTAATAAAAGTTTGAACGCTCTTCCGCCCGGTGTACGCACTTCCAGTTCAGAAATAAAGGTTGCACTCTTTGTTGCAAAATCTGAAAAGTCCTCATTGTCCACGATTTTCTCAAATTCCTGCATGCACTCGGTGATAGCCAGTGTGTCATCGTAGTAGTCAGCAGCTCTGGTTCCCTTGATGGATTTTGCCGCAGACTTCATTAAATCCGGCAGATCAATATCCTCTACATCTTCAATGCGGCTCTTCCTTACTCCGGCATCGTCTGCTGCATCCAGGAAATCCTCCAGGTGCTCTTCCAGGTCTTCTCCCAGCTCTTCAATATTTTTTACTTTTTTATCAAACTTGGAAGAATTATCACGGGTGAATTCCGCCAATATACCGGTGGCATCTATCACCAGCTCGTTCAGTTCGTCAAAATCTTCTTGCAGCACTTTTCCCTCATCCGTTTTGGCTTTCAGTTCTCCTACCAACTCGGATATTTCTTTCGAAATTTCTTCCGGGGAAAGACCGTCATAATCGATTTCCAACAGCTCCGTAACGATTTCCAGCTCGTTCTCATAGTTTTTCTTGGAATTTGCACAGCCGCACAATGTCAGTGCCGCCATGGTCAGGATTGCCCCAAATACTAATATCCGTTTTTTCATAGTTTCTTCTCCTTTAGTATTTTATTCTTCTTGTTTTAATGGGAGAGCATTAACCGTAACAACACGAAGTCATCTCCCACTGAAGTTTCTGCTTTCTTGATCATTATGGTATGCTCGGCCTCTTCTTCTGATACAAAAATTTCCTGAGAGTATGCGTAATTGCCCCAGCCGTCCTTAAATTCTGCTGCCAGGGTACCCTTTAGCTCTCCGTCCACATAAACCTCATAAGTGCCGAAGTTAGCGTTTGTAGTGCGCCAGAACAGGATACCGAGGTTGCGGCAGGTTACCTTAAATACAATTCCGCCGTCACCGTCGGTGTTCTTCCACACATTGCCCCAGCCGTTAAAATCGGTACCGTTTTCCACAAAGGTTCCGGTCGTTAAAGGAGTAATATCCTCAATTCCTGCCAACTCCGCATTCTGATAACGCTCTTTTGTCAAGGCTTTTTTATCAAATGGTTTTGGTTCCCCGTAGGAATCCAACTCTGTATAAACGTTATTTAAGTATTTCCAAAGCATTTCTCCCACAATGGCATGACCGAATACCGATGGATGGGAAACATCGCCGGACATCTGCTCTGCCGTGTAGCGGCCGGTCTCAAAAAAGTTGGAAATCAGATTATAATGGCTTATCATCGGCAGTTCGTAGTTAAATCCAATGAGCTGGTGCACATTCTGTGCCGATACCAGTGAAGTCTGTCCCATAAACAGCAGCATTACCGCCGGAGCATCCTCCGACTTTAATACTTTACGCACCAGATTGTCGTAGCTGTTTTTGTAACTGTTGTTGCCACCGTCATTTACGGAATATTCAATCAGAACCACGTCCGGATGATAATCCAGCACATCCTCCTGTACGCGATGCACGCCCAGGTAGGAGTCGGTTCCTCCGATACCGGCATTAATTACCGTTATCTCACTGTTTGGAAAGTTTTCTTTCCACCAGGCAAAGAAAATATCCGCATAACAGGCTCTTGTTTTTATTTCAGAATCCAGGGGACCGCTGGAAATGGAGCCCTGGGTAATGGAGCCGCCGATGGTTGCAATGGTGACCGGTTCGCCGGCCTCTGCCTTTTTCATCACTGCCGCCAGCGCGGTATTATCGCAGGATTTCCATGGACTTGCCACCTGCATGTCCTCTGCAGTAAGGTAGTCCGTCCACGCAGGAACCGGTTCTCTTGCCGGTGCCTCCGTTGCTGCCGGGGAGTCCGGTGCTTTCGTTGGCGCAGGCGTTGCTTCGTTTTTGTTCCCCCGGCAACCCGCCAGTACGGTGATACAACCTGCAACCAGAAGTGTCAAAATCCATTTTTGCTTCATTTGCACTCCTCCTCATCTCTTTTTCCCTATTAAATTCGCTTCTCAAAATTACCGTTTACAATTACATTTTCATCCACAATGACAAACGCCTGGGGATCGATATTTTGAACAATTTCCATCAAATCATTCACTTCATATTTACTGATGCAGGACACCAGAATCTGAGTGGATTCTTTTGTATATGCACCGCAACCGTCCCACTTGGTAACGCCGCGGCGGGTTTTCTCATTAATTTCTTTGTCGATACCGTCTTTCTTGGTAAAAATCATTACCCGGACGTTAATATTCTGATAGTGGGTTTTGTCTAATACCAACGTAAAAATAACCGTATAAATCAGGGAATAAATTACGGTCCGGACATCAAACATAAACAGCATTACCGTATATAATATGACGTTGAAATAGAGGGAAATTCTGCCCACACTGGCACCCTTGAATTTTTTGGCAGCCCAAACCGCCACCACATCAATGCCGCCGCCACTGCCGCCGGCAATTAAAATCAGGCCCACACCGGCACCTGCAGCAATACCGCCGATTAACACAGAGGTCAGGTAGTCATCCACAATCGGTACGGCTAAAGTCGGAATTAAGGTAATAAATATACTGATGGCACCGGAGCCTATCAGCGTCTTTACAAAGAAACGTTTTCCGATTTGAAAAAAAGCAAGGAAAAGAAGGGGAATATTAATCAACATATAGATGATACCGTATAAGTTGAGATTTCCCGCTTGAACCACTTGTTCCAAAAACAGGGTAATCAGCTGTGCAAGACCCACTCCGCCTCCACTGAACAACTTCAGAGGGGTTAAAAACAGATTCATTCCCAATGCATATAATAAACTTCCGGCAATAATCAGACCGGCGTTTTTTACCACATCTTTATTTTTCTTATTCATGTCTGTTTCCCTCGCAAACAATATAGACTCTTTCTCTTTAAATGTACCGCTACCGTTCTAAAATATCAAGCAGTTTTTCTGCTTTTATACATCTTTTTGGCAAATCTCCTTCAAACGGAGTAGATTGTTCTGTATGCAGATAA
>JAZQJL010000281.1:0-10246 GCA_045541595.1 Lachnospiraceae bacterium
TCCAACGGCATCGGTAGCGCCAACCAACCCACCGGTGCAACCGGAAGGAGAGTCCCAGACGGCGTCAAAAGCGCCGGAGGCATCAACGGCTCCGGCGGGACAGGGCGTTTGGGTAATGGACGAAGCACCGGCAATTAGAAATTCCATTTCTGAAGAGGAAAAAGTGGCCCGTCAGACGGCTATTCTTAACAAGGGAACCGCGCTGTTTTCCGGAAATACCAACAAGGGTTATTTTCCTAATGATATTTCCTGGTTGACCGGCGCCGGCATGGAAGACTGCGTGGCATTGGTTTTTGCCTGCGATGATGTGACCCACGGCGGATGGGGCGTGCTTGGACTGAACGTAAAATCCGGCAAGGGCGGAAGCAAGCAGCAGGACATTGCAGCATACTCCGACCAGCCGCAGAAGGAACGTCTGCTGGTGTATTCCATGGAAGAGCTTCTTCAGATGGCCAAAGCAGAGAAGCCATCCGATATTACTTCCTTCCAGCTGGGTGCATGGAACGGCGGAAGAATCGCAGGACTGTATTATCTGCCGAAAGATGTGGCAGCAGAACTTACTGCTTTTCTGGCGGAAATGGAAGAAACGGAGAAGATTATACATACCTATAACGGGGAACTTTCCAATGAAAATGCCATTGAAAATGCAAAAGTCGTATATGACTATTTGCAGGATGTGTACGGAGAGGTTTGCTTAACCGGTCAGATGGAATCCACCTGGATGGGTTCTCCGGACTATGAAATGAATTATATTGAAAAAGCTACCGGAAAGCTTCCGGCTATCCGTGGCTTAGACTTTATGCACAACGATTTTGCCGGTGTAACCAAACGTGCAAAAGAATGGTGGGAAATGGGCGGTATCCCGACAATCTGCTGGCATACCGGTTCTGACTTTGCCAGTGGATATGATGAAAGTAAGGCCCACAATCTGAATTGGGAAGAGGCCTTTATTCCGGGTACCGAAACTTACAACGAATTATTGGCAGATATGGACAGAGCGGTGCCTTTCCTGCAGCAGTTAGAGGATGCAGGAGTTCCGATTTTGTGGCGTCCGTTCCACGAGCTGGACGGTGGCTGGTTCTGGTGGAGCAAGGGCGGTGCCGAGAACTTTGTGAAGCTGTGGCAGTTAATGTACAGCCGCTACACCGATTACTGGGGACTGGATAACTTAATCTGGGTATTTGGCTATTCCGGCAACGGCGGCAATATGGCAGCCTGGTATCCGGGAGATTCTTATGTGGATTTACTGGGCGCGGACAGCTATAATCCGGGTGCGAATGTGAACCTGTTTAAAGAATGCGATGAGCTGGCGCCGGAAGGCATGCCACTGGTATTCCACGAGTGCGGAACTATTCCGACAGAAGCCCAAATGGAAAAGGGTGCGCCTTGGTCCTTCTTCATGGTATGGCATACGGATTACATCACCAATGAAAAGAATAATACAAAGAACTCTTTAAATGAAATTTACAACAGCGAGTATTTTATTACCTTAGACGAACTGCCGTTTAAGTAAAAGGGAAATAATCTTATGAAGAAAAATGGAATATTAGTGACAGGAATCTTGCTGCTCGCATTGGTGGCGGCAGGCTGCGGTGCTGCAGAAAAGGCTGCGGTACCGACACCGGCAGAGAGCGTCACGGAAGTACCGGCAGAGACACCGGAGGCTACACCGACAGTAGCAGTAGAGGAGGTATCCTACATGGAAAAGTATCAGGACCTAGTAGTAGTAAAACCGGAGGAGAGCATTTATAGCGAACAATCCGGTGTGGAATATGCAGAATTTAAAAAGTACACCTATTATTCTAATACGGCGGAACGTAATACCAATGTAAACGTCCTTTTGCCGCCGGGATATACGGAAGAAAAAGAGTATCCGGTGCTTTATATTTTACACGGATTTTGGGACAATGAGGATTGGATGGCAAGACCGATAGTAAGTATCAGCAATATGCTGTCCAATCTTTATGCCACCGGTGAAGCAGAGGAAATGATAGTGGTGCTGCCATACATCTACTGCAGTAAAGATATGCCGTACTGCACCGGAATGGATTTGACCAATAGCTTAAATTATGATAATTTTATCAACGATTTGACCACGGATGTAATGCCGTTCATTGAAAGCACTTTTTCTGTGGCAAAGGGAAGAGAACACACAGCGATTACCGGATTTTCCATGGGAGGAAGAGAGTCCCTGTTCATCGGATTTTCCCATCCGGAATTGTTTGGCTATATCGGAGCCGCCTGCCCGGCACCGGGTCTCACAAAGATTGCCAACTCTCCGATGCATCCGGGCCAGATGACCGGGGAGGAAATGGTATTTCCGGAAGATATGAAACCAAACCTGGTTCTGATTAGTGCGTCGAAGGCAGACGGTGTGGTAGGTTCAAATCCAAAAACCTATCATAACGTTATGACAAAGAACAAAACGGAGCATCTTTGGCACGAACTCAGCGATACCGGACACGACCACACCAGCGTAAAGCCGCATTTATATAATTTCCTGCGGCTGATTTTTAAGAACCGATAAGAGAGGTTGGATATTGGAGGTTTACGATGAAACGGAAATGGTTGATTTTGTGGATAATTTGCCTGCTTGGTCTGGCGGCCTGTGGGAAAGAGCCTGCGGAAAACGACAATCCTGCCAAAAACAGTGTGACAGAAACACCGGAAGAGGAGGAAAAATACCCGGGCAGACCAAAGACGGATCCGTCTCAAATTACATATGCCAATACTTACAG
Organism: Lachnospiraceae bacterium; assembly: GCA_045541595.1. Lineage (GTDB taxonomy): Bacteria > Bacillota > Clostridia > Lachnospirales > Lachnospiraceae > SIG299. The sequence goes on from JAZQJL010000281.1 coordinate 2,739, forward strand.
TTTTGACAAACTGACCTATGCCGGCTTGGAACAGGCAGAATTTTCCTGCCGGTTGGAGGCGGAAGAAGCTAAAGCCGGGGAGGGAGTTGCGCTAAAAACAGAGAAGGCAGGATATTCCGGAAGCGGTTATGTGGATATTTCGGACAATACGAAATTCAGCCTGCAGGTGACGATTCCTGCCAGCCAGTATTATAAAATCACGGTGCGCCATTGTGCAGGAAGTCACAAGGAAAATCCGCTTTTATTTAACGGAGCCAAGGCCCTGGACATTGTTTCGGAGCAGGGTGACTGGATAGAAACCACGGTGGACGGAGTATTTCTGGAAAAAGGCGAAAATACCATTACACTGGGAGCCGGCTGGAGCTGGTTTTCTCTGGACTCCATTTCTATTGAAACGGGAGAATCTTTAAGTGACGATTTATACACAAACATTACAACAACGTTGAGCAACCCGTATGCAAATCTAAAAACACAGAATATTTACCAGTATTTGCTGGCGGTTTACGGGAAACGTGTGTTGACGGGGCAGTGTACCAATTACGGAACGAATACGGAAACGGAGGCATTGTATTTGGGCCTCGGAAAGTATCCGGCAGTCAGAACCTTTGACTTTATATATGATTCCAAAAGTTTCACCAAAACCGGCTTTAAGGATGAGGTGGGACTTGCCATTAAGTGGAGCCGGGCCGGCGGTCTGGTGGTATATGACTGGCACTGGTATGCGCCATACAATGAGTGTGCTTTTTATACGGATGACACCAGCTTTTCTTTAGCAAAGGCAGTGACAACAGAAGAGATTGCCATGCTTCCTCTGGAAGAGATTGAAGCACTGCAGACCGAAGGAAAAATCAGTATCGAGGCTTATAAAATGGTAGAGGATATTGATAATATCTCCAACATGATGCAGCGGATGGAGAGGGAAAATGTGACGGTTCTTTGGCGTCCGATGCATGAAGCCAGCGGCGGATGGTTCTGGTGGGGCGCCTCCGGACCGGAAGCCTATAAGTGGCTTTGGACTCTGATGTATGAGAGAATGACAAACTATCATCAGTTAGATAACCTCATCTGGGTTTGGAATGGTCAGAAGGAAGACTGGTACCCGGGGGATGCTTACTGTGATATTGTGGCACTGGATGTGTACAACAACGCTTATGATTATGGTGTCAGTCCAAGTGCCTTTGCACAGCTGTCCGGTTGGGCAGATAACAAAAAGCTGACCGCCATGAGCGAATGTGCTACCATGCCGGATCCGGACCTGATTATCCGGGATAATGCCTACTGGCTGTGGTTTGCGGTCTGGAACTGGGACTACATTGTGAAAAACGGAAGCAGGGAGCTTTCCGACGCCTATACTTCCTTCCCGATGATGGAAAAGGTGTATAACAGTGAGGTAATGATTACCAGAGACGAGCTGCCGGACTTTTCGCAGTACGACAGTAAAGAAAACTAATGCAACAGAAGGAGCGTTCTGATGAAGAAAAACAGATTACACACCATTCTGCTTTCAGGGATGCTATTGGGGCTATGCCTGATTACAGGATGTGGAGGAAATGCGGAGGAAAACAATATGCAGAATCAGAAGTCGACAGCACCTACGGAGGAACCAACGCCTACTCCGGTTCCGTTAACGGAAGAAGAGCAGATTTATCTGGATATGCTGGAGCGTTCCGTGATTTCCACCGGTAATAATGAGCGTATGAAAAAAGTAATGGAAAAGGCGGAAAAGGGTGAAGATGTCACGCTTGCTTATATCGGAGGATCCATTACCCAGGGCTACAATGCAGGTACTACGGAAATTTTTGCCAAGCTGTCCAGCGATTATTTCAGAGAGACTTATGCAACTACAGGCAAGGTGAATTATGTCAATGCCGGTCTTAGCGGAACACCATCTCTTCTGGGTCTGATTCGTTCCGAAAGAGATATTTTTGAAGCAAAGCCGGATGTGGTTTTCATCGAATTTGCGGTAAACGATGCCCAGGATGCCCAGAATAAAGCAGCTTTTGAGAGCCTGGTAAGAAAGGCTCTTACCCAGGAGCAGGAACCGGCGGTGGTACTTTTGTTTTCCGTAACGGAAGACGGTTACACCTGCCAAAGCAATATGCAGCTCATCGGCATGAACTACCAGCTTCCGATGATTAGTGTGCCAAATGCACTCCAGCCGGAATTTGAAGCCGGACGTATGACCTGGAAAGACTGGGCGGATGACGGTTCTCATCCGAATAAAAACGGCCAGAAACTATACAGTGATTTTATTATTCATTACTTTAAGAAGGTGGAAGCAGAAGAAACTTCCGCGCCGTATGTGCTCCGGGAGAAAATGCTGAACTTAAATTATACCGGCATGAAGATGGCGGACAAGGATACACTGAACGTGCTGGAACTGGGGTCTTTCCATGAAGAATCCGGCCATGAAGCGTTTACAAAGGGCTGGGTAAAAGCTGCGGATGCAACAGAAAATAATTCTTTTGTGTTTGAACTGGAATGCAAAAGCCTGTTTTTAGTGTATAAAGAGGCGAACAATGCAACCTTTGGCGCTGCTGAAATTTATGTGGATGGCGAGAAAATGCTGACAATTACTTCAAATACAGCGGGCGGCTGGTATAATCCGGTGCCGGTGCGGGTACTGCGGGAGTCTGAATGCAAAACAAGGAAAGTGGAAATCCGGATGCAGGCGGGAGATGAAGACAAATCGTTCAGTCTGTTGGCGATTGGATATTGTGCGGAATAAAAAGAGTAGTACCCCCGACAGAATCGTATTCTGCCGGGGGTATTGTTATATTTCCGTTGGCTCAATTCCAAGAACTCTGCAAATTTTGATGACCGTATCAAACTGCATGCCGGCGATTCCACGGGAAAGCCCTGTAGTCAGTGAACTGTACGGAATGTCTGCTGCAATGGCAAATTGTCGCAGGCTTACATAATTATCAAGAATCAGATTCCGAAGCTTCTGTTCTCTGGTCTGGTTCATGGGCATCATCCTTTCGAAATACGTGTCTTGGACCGCGGGGATCTCTTGAGCCTCTTGGAGGGCAATGATGTCTTGACGGAATTGGGTTTTCGGTTCGGTTTGGATTTGGTTCTACAATAATTACTTCTACCTCTTTTTCTTCCAACTTTGCAATTTCTTCCTCTACGCAGTCCCAGTCGGTAATTAAAAGATCAAACTTTTCTGTATCGCAAACTTTGATAAAGGCATCGGTTCCTATTTTCTGGCTTGGCAGCAAAAGTATCTTTTTGCGGCTGTTTTCAATGACCTTGCGCTGGAAAGCGGCAGTTTCATCAGTGCCGTTGGAAAGACCGAATTCTGCGGTTAAGCCGCCACCGGTAATAAAGCAGACATCAAAGTGCATATGGCTGACAAAGTCCGTTGCCATACTGTCTACTACGCTGGTGCTTTGACGCATCTTTCCTCCTGCTACATAAATGTCTGCATTGGTCAGATGGCGCAGACGGTTCGCCAGGTCGATGGAATTTACCACCAACGTGTAGTGAATATCACGCGGCAGGAAGTGGCACATGTGAAAACCGAAGGAACCTCCGGTGAGGTAAACAATTTGGTTTTCCTTAATGTGGGTTACCGCCTGTTTGGCAATCTGCTCATAATTTTCAAATATCGGCATTTCGTCAAAGTTACGGTTGCGGGGCGGCATAAAACCCACCGGCATCGGTTTAATGGCACCGCCATGGGCACGCTTGCAAAGACCTTTGCTTTCTAAAATACGCAGGTCCCGGCGTGCGGATTCGTGGGAAATATCAAACAACTCTGTGATTTCCCCAATGGTGATTCTACCTTTCTGCTCAATTAATTCTGCAATTTTTATTTGTCTTTCTTCCATTAACATAAACATTCCTCCTTGTTTTCACTCTCTTTACCGTTTATGTGTGAATATGTAACATTTCGAATTCGATGGATTAATAATATCACACAAACGGTAACGCGTCAACATATTCGGTAAACGGAGTTGCGTTTATTTTAATTATTTGACGAGCGCGTAAATAGATGTGTATAATACAGAAAAGGAACTAATAGGAGTCTGAACTATGGATAGTAAATTCAAATTAAAACAAATTTGGCAATCCGAAGAATCCATTGCCCACATTCACGGCTGGGATTTTTCCCATATTCATGGTCGCTACGAGGAAGGAAACGATATTCCTTGGAACTATGAAGAAATTATACACCAGTACTTAAGACCGGATGTAAGAATTTAGGACTTTGACACCGGTGGCGGAGAATTCTTGCTATCGCTCCACCATCCTTATAAAAACACTGCCGCAACAGAAGGAGCACCCGGATTTTGCAATTCCAAAGGCAAAGAGCAATTTGCAGAAGTAGAAAAAGGGAGTTTTTATGAGCAAAATACTAATTATTGAAGATGATTACTATCTTTCTAAAAATTTAAAATTATTACTGGAACAGGAAGGCCATGAGGCGATTACTGCATCAGGCTACGGCTTGGCAAAGGATACTTTTGAGCGGGAGCAGCCGGACCTTTGTCTGCTGGACATCATGTTGCCGGACGGCAATGGTTTTGAGCTTTGCGAATACATACGGAAACGGTCTTCCCTTCCGGTGTTGATTATCAGCGCAAAGGATGAGGAGGATTCCATTGTGAAGGGTTTGGAGCTTGGGGCAGATGATTATGTGACAAAACCCTTTAAGCCAAAGGAATTATTATCCCGTATCCGGGCGAATCTGCGCAGGGTAAGTATGCCTGCAAACCGGACGGTGTTGTCCTGTGAGGGTATTGAACTAAACACAGAAAAATATACAGTGTCAAAGAATGGGGAACCAATAGAACTTCGTAAAATGGAATATCAGTTGTTATATAGTTTCTTTAAGCATCCGGAAATGGTGCTGACGCGGGAAGCATTACTGGAGCTACTTTGGGACAAGGATGGTAATTTCGTGGAGGATAATACTCTTTCTGTTACCATAAAGCGCCTAAGGGAAAAGCTTGGCGGGACAGCAACCGGTGAGCCCTATATTGCTACTATCCGGGGCATTGGTTACCGATGGAGTTTTCCTGTAGTTTATAAATACGAGGAGAATGGAACATGAAAAAATTCCTTATAAAGAATTCAACTGCAATTATTATTGTTTTGGTTGTTGCTATGCTGTGCTGCTTTCCTGTCTGCCGGTATATGGTGCGTGAAAAAATGATTTCCGACTACAATGCGGTTATCGGAAAACTGTATGAAGAAGACCGGGCACTGGCAGAAAAAGCAGCAGAATATTTGTATAGCAGTGATTTGACAAGAGAGCACCTGGAGCAGGGGTTTCAGGCTATGAAGGAGTTTGGTTATACCAAGCAAGGAATGGCATTGGCTAAAACCTACGATTTAGAAGTGTACCGGAATACCGGCATTGTTTTAGCAGTTTTGTTCTTGCTTCTTTTACTTATGTTATGGCTGCAAAGACAGCAGAATAAGACGGTGCTTCTTGAGGAAAAAGAGCGCTTAAAAGAGGAATTTTGGCATTCTAACCGGGGAGAACAGACCCTCCTAAAAAGTAAGCAGAATACGCTCCAGACCTATGTGGAAAACGTAGCTCATCAGGTACGGACACCCATTACTAATGCCATGCTAAACATTGCACTGGTATACGATAAGCAGTCAGAGAACGACCAAAAGATGCTGGATGAGTGTACCTATCATATGGAACGGGTCAATAAACTGATGGAACGTTTGTTAAAAATCGGCCGTTTGGAGGCAGGCAAGGTAGAACTTGCCAAGGAAAAAGAGGATATGGCGGATTTGCTTACGGAACTGGCAAAAAAGTATCCGGAGCAGGTAAATACAGAGCTTTCCGAAGTAGAACTGTATTTTGATTATGAGTGGTTATACGAGGCTCTTTCCTGCCTGGTAGAAAACTGTCTGGACCATGTAGGGGCAGAGTGTGTGGTACAAATAAAACTATCTGCAACGGAAAATCTGGCAACGATTACGGTGGAGGATAACGGCGACGGTTTCAAGGAAGAGGATATTCCTTATTTGTTTGAACGGTTTTATTCTTCGGAGAAACTCAAGGCTACCGGGCATTACGGTATTGGTTTAAATCTGGCCAAGCTGGTGGTGGAACAGCATTTCGGAAAAATATCTGCCTATAACCGTCCGGAGGGAGGTGCCGGATTTATGGTAGAACTGCCGAGATATAAATTGAAATAAAATGACAGTTCTTGTCACTAAAATGTAAGATTGGCCTGATATAGTATCGCTGGATAGTATATCGGGCCTTTTGATAAGCGGTGGCCCGGGACAGGGGGTGTAGTATGTTTTTGTATATGAAGGATATTGTAAAAGGAATGAGGCGCAGAAAAAAAGAGCTTCTGCTGATTGTCACGGTGGAATTTGCTGCGGTGCTTTTTGTGATGGCTGCGCTTTTGTTTCAGCATAATGCAGAGAACTATACACGGGAGTCCAACCGTTATGTGTACGGTGACTGGTGCGTTGCGGAGGTCATTCACGGTGGGGGCGCGCAGAGCCGGCAGTTAGAAAAACATCCGTATTTTGGCGGGTATGGTATGGTGGTGTCCGGACTGCCTGTAGTGGACGCAAAGGGAAATCGGTACGACTACAATATCGGCTGGGTAGATGACACTATGCTGGAAATCGGGCATATCGCTCTGCGGGAAGGACGATTTCCGGAGAATGAGCATGAAATCGTCGTGGAAACCGGTTTGCTGGCAAAGCTGGGCTATTCTTTTGAACCGGGTCAGCAGATTACCCTGTTTGTACAGGAGGATGAGTTTCAAAGCGGAAGGATGGAAACCTTTGAACTGGTGGGCATTTTAAAAGGAAGCCTTACGTTCTGGAATGTGGGAGGCTATATGCCTTGTGCATTGGTAACAAAGGATGTGTTGGACAGCGCCTGGTTTCCTACGGAAATAACCTATTGCTATTATCTGGAGGAGCAGTATGCAAAAGCAGATACGGAGGAACTTTACATTAATCTGCAAGAGCTGCATTCGGAAGAGCAGAGGACGGGCTGGCAGTTGTTTTATAACAGTAATCGGTATACAGCCTCTTTTTGGGGCGGCACGGAGCTTTACCGGTCTGTAGAAAGTATGGTAATGGTGGTAGGAATGGCAGCCATGTCCTTTCTGCTGGCGGTTTACATACAAAAAAGGAAGCAGTATTATTACAATCTGCGTATCATCGGCATGTCCAAGGTGCGGGTAAGATTGGTAACCCTGTGGGAGCTTTTATGTGCCTGTGTGCCGGGTGTTGTATTGGGTATTCCGGCGGGCATGCTTCTTGGAGCAGGAGTCTGTGGCGGCCTCACTGTAACAAAGGGGCTGGAATGGTTTTATGAGGTTCCTGTTTCTTTGGTGGGAACAGCTTTTTTATTGTGGCTATTGATTTTTGCGGTTTCTGCACTGATTGCTTTGCTGATTACCGGCGGCCGGCGGTTATATAGCGGCAGCCGGACTATTTCCCTGCGGCTTTTACCTCGTCGGAGTCTGAATAAGCTGCGGCATAAGCGGATATACAGCAGTATTTTTATC
>JAZQJL010000282.1:0-5705 GCA_045541595.1 Lachnospiraceae bacterium
TCAATGGCATGTGGCCAGATGTCACCCCATTTATTTCCCACATTATACTTCTCAGGTAATCCTGTTGTTTCAATATCAGGATATACAAGTGCTAAGTCCGAATCCAGAATATCCATCGGATTGCTTCCGTTAAAACCGGAATATAAAACCGGTCCCTGGTACACATACGGACCTTCCACATCATCTGCAGTCAGCAAAATAACAACAGAATTCCACTTGCTACCGTTTAAGCTTAAATACATGCACCATTTGCTCATGGTTTCATTGTAAACCACATCCGGTGCCCACATATTTCCCTGTACAACAAAGTTATCTACAGCGGTATTCCATGCAGATGCATCATATGTGCCGAAATCCACTTCATCACCTGCACTGTTTATCACCGTGCCGGTGTATGCATTTACACGGAATGCATCGTTATAGGAAGCCTGTACGACTGCTCCGTTTGCATCAATTGTGCCAAACAGAGGGCTGTTCACATTTTCCCCTGTTACTGCTGTCCAGTTCCTAAAGTCTGTGGTCTTTGCCACACCCATATGGGAACCGAATACATAATAATTATCTTCATCCACTACAATAGATGGATCGTGAACTGCCTGACGTGTAAATCCAAGCACCTCACCGGAGCTATCCAACGCTGCATCCAGGGTTGCATCATCTACATAGATGATTTCCTCCGCATTTGCCTGTAACAGCATATCGGAATTTCCGCTCACATTACAAAGTATCATAGCAGCTGTCATAAAAGTTGCCACTATGCTTTTCCATTGCTTACTCCTCATGGTGTTTCCTCCTCGTTAAATTTACCAAATTAAAGTCTACCTTTCCTATTGAGGTTTGTCAATATTTACTACAAATTTTCTTAAATTTTCGTCGAAATATTTCAGTATGTACTTAACCAAATATAATAACGCCCAAAACAGGAGCTGTTGTTTTTCTGTTTTCGCTTAAATAAATAAAGCAGACACCATTTTTTAGCGTCTGCTTTAAATAATCGCTTATTCATTTACTATTCTTCGTTTGTCAGAATCTTTTCGTACTCGTCAAAAATAGTACCAAGTACAGGAGCAAGACCTATGAATTCACATCCGTAGGAAATCAGGTTATCCTCTTTTGGTTGCTTTCTGATAATCTGGACAACACAGTAAAGAGAATTCTCCGGACTGCCCAGTTCCAGTTTTGCATTAAAGTAATAATTGATTGGAAAATCATTGGTTGTAACAAAGCCTATTCCCAATTTAGATACATCTACTACCTGAATCGGTTCATTTACTTCCACCGATGCCGCAGCTTCCTGCTTAAATAACTTGGAAACCACTAATTCTAACTGGATCGGTAATCTTTTACTTCTTCTCTTCTCCTGCATCATATGTGAATCCTCACTTTCCCCAAAACCCTGACGTTATTTACTAACAGTTACTTACCAACTATGCATCTACGCTGTAGTTTGGTGCTTCCTTTGTGATATGAATGTCATGCGGATGGCTTTCCTTTAAAGAAGCAGCGGAAATCTTAACGAATCTTCCGGTTGCCTTTAAGGTTTCAATATCCTGGGCACCACAGTAACCCATACCGGAACGAAGTCCGCCCAGTAACTGGAATACGGTATCTTCTACAAGACCCTTGTATGCTACACGGCCTTCTACACCTTCCGGAACAAGCTTCTTGGCATCTGCCTGGAAGTATCTGTCCTTGCTGCCGTTTTCCATAGCGGCGATGGAACCCATACCACGGTAAACCTTGTACTTTCTGCCCTGGAATAACTCGAAGGTTCCCGGACTTTCGTCACAGCCCGCAAACAGGCTACCCATCATACATACATTAGCACCTGCCGCAATTGCCTTTGTAATGTCACCGGAGAACTTAATACCGCCGTCTGCGATAATAGGTACATTATACTTCTTAGCTGCGGAATATGCATCCATAATAGCTGTAATCTGAGGAACACCGATACCTGCAACCACACGGGTGGTACAAATGGAACCAGGTCCGATACCAACCTTGATACAGTCAGCACCTGCTTTAATTAAAGCTTCTGTAGCTTCTGCAGTTGCCACGTTACCTGCAATAATCTGCAGTTCAGGGAATGCGTCATGAACCATCTTTACGCAACGGATAACGTTAGCAGAATGACCATGAGCGGAGTCAATAACAATAGCATCTACCTTAGCTGCCACTAATGCTTCTACACGGTCTAAGATGTTTGCTGTAACACCAACACCTGCTGCACAGAGAAGTCTGCCCTGCTCGTCCTTTGCAGACAGAGGATACTTAATCTGCTTTTCAATATCCTTAATGGTAATGAGACCCTTTAAGTTGCCTGCATCATCTACGATAGGAAGCTTTTCTTTTCTTGCTTTTGCAAGGATTGTCTTAGCTTCTTCTAAGGTAACGCCTTCTTTTGCTGTTACCAGGTTTTCAGAAGTCATACAATCGGAAATCTTCTGGGAAAAATCTGTTTCAAATTTTAAATCACGATTAGTGATAATACCAACTAACTTTTTACCTTCAGTAATAGGAACACCGGAAATACGGAACTTTGCCATAAGCTCGTCCGCATCCTTTAATGTATGGTTTGGACTTAAAGAAAACGGATCGGTAATAACGCCGTTTTCAGAACGCTTTACTTTATCTACTTCGTCTGCCTGGGCCTCGATGGACATGTTTTTATGTATTACACCGATACCGCCCTGTCTCGCCATGGCAATCGCCATACGATGCTCAGTAACTGTGTCCATGCCCGCACTCATAAGCGGAATGTTCAGCTGAATTTTTTGTGTAAGATGTGTTCTTAAGTCTACCTGATTTGGGATTACCTCGGAATAGGACGGTACAAGTAACACGTCGTCAAAGGTAATGCCTTCGCCAATAATAGTTCCCATTACTTACTCCTCTCTTTCGCCAGTGGTTAATAGTTAATTTTAAAAAATATTTATGAAAGTATACTGTGTTTTCTGAAAAAAGTCAAGGGGATTTTACCATTTAGAAAAATAATAAAACCTAAACTTTTTAATCTAATAACTAGTATTCCATAATCTTTCTTGGCGCCTTCTGCTTCATGGCTGCCAGCATCTTTTCATTCGGCTCAAAAAGAATCATCGTATTTTGGTCACCGCCGGTGATTACCAGACCGTACACTTTTGCATTTGGATCCTGGCTGGTAAAGTCCTTTACTACCACACCGTTGTGACGGTATCCGTCTAATGCATGGGAATTCTTTGGCGCAATCACCACCAGTTTTTCAAAATCCACACGCATCATTGTTTTTCTCTTCATGCCGCCGCTGATTTTATCAAAATCCAGCTGTCCGTCACAAAATACATATTCGTACTCTACGGACATTCTTGGGATAAAATACCAGGACAAAAAACATAAAATAAGTCCTAATATAATGATAAAACCATTAAATGCACCGGTAAGAAAACAAACAACCGTGCCGCCTATCAATAAAAATTTAATGATATGATCCTTTGCCGTTACTTTTTTCTTTGCACGTGCTTCTGCATATAAGCCATCCATATTGTAATCCTCCTAATTTTCCTCTTTGTCTTACTCTACAAAGATACCTAAATTACAGTATATAAGAAAATCTCTTTTTTTTCAATCGGGAGTTTGTAAAATTGCTATAAAATATTGAGGGAATTGCGAGGGCGCATCCCCGCGGAGCTTTTTTGCTTCATAGGAAAGAACTTTCCTATGAAGTAAGAAAAGCGCGCTACTCAACGTAACGCGCTTTAAAACTCATAATTATAAAATTTAAGCGAGCTTGCTCTTTGCAACTTCAGCTAAAGCTGTGAAAGCTGCTGCATCGTTCACTGCTAATTCAGCGAGCATCTTTCTGTTGATCTGGATATCAGCAACCTTTAAACCATACATAAACTTGCTGTAAGAAAGACCATTCATTCTGGCAGCTGCATTGATTCTAGCGATCCATAACTGTCTGAACTGTCTCTTCTTTTCTTTTCTGCCTGCATAAGAGGATGTTAACGCTCTCATTACGGACTGCTTTGCAACTCTATACTGCTTGCTTCTGGAGCCTCTGTAGCCCTTAGCCAGCTTTAATACTCTATTGTGCTTCTTCTTAGCGTTCATTCCGCCTTTAACTCTTGCCATTGTCTTTTTCCCTCCTTACACCAAATCTTACAGATATGGTAAAATCTTCTTCATATTCTTCTCGTTTGTCTTGTCCATCATCTCTGCTTTTCTGAGATCTCTCTTAGTCTTTCTGGACTTCTTTGTGAGGATGTGCTGCTTACCAGCCTTCATTCTCTTTAACTTTCCTGTACCTGTCATTGTAAAACGCTTTGCTGCTGCTTTACTTGTCTTTACCTTAGGCATTGTTTTTTCCTCCTTAATACATTCCGGATAAACCGTTGTTTTTCCATTTTACTTAATGCTTTCGCAATTAACTAACGTTTTTCGCCAAGAAACATAATCATGCTTCTTCCTTCCATCTTAGCAGGCTTTTCGATAACCGCAACATCGGAAACCTTCTCGAAAAAGCTGTCGAGAATCTGCTTGCTTGTTGCCATATGAGCCATTTCTCTACCACGGAAGCGAAGAGCAACCTTTACCTTGTCTCCCTTGGAAAGGAACTTCTTGGCCTGATTTGCCTTTGTGTTCAGGTCGTTCTCATCAATGTTTGGAGATAAGCGAATTTCCTTTACCTCAGTGACCTTCTGCTTCTTCTTGGCTTCTTTTTCTTTTCTTGCCTGCTCATAACGGTATTTACCGTAATCTACAATCTTACATACCGGTGGCTTAGCAGTCGGAGCAATCTTAACTAAGTCAAGCTCTGCTTCCTTCGCCATCTTTAAAGCATCTTTTGCGGACATAATACCTAACTGTTCGCCGTCTTCTCCGATTAAACGGATTTCTTTGTCTCTGATTTGTTCGTTGATCATTAATTCGCTAATGGTTCTGCACCTCCAAAAAAGATAAAATTAAAAGGATAACCTAAGAAGCTTAGATTATCCTTTACTTTCTGCTGTTTATGCGCGGTACAAACCTAATGATACCTGCAATATTTAGAAAATAATCAGACCCTTTCGCGACAGATGTGCTGGGGGTGAGAGTGGATACTCTGCTTCTTAGTTGGACGATTACTCGTCACACACTTGATTATGATAACATACAACATTCATATTGTCAAGAACTTTTCTAAATATTTTCAACGATTACTTTTTGCCAAAAAATTTGAATTCAAAGACAGGCAGACAGTAGGCAGATTTCTGCAGTTTTGCGAGCATAATTACTGCTACGGAAGCGGGAAGAAATTGCACATCACTGTCAAACGCAAGAAGGTATATCACAAAAATAAGACTGTACCGACTGTGCAAGTCACACTTGCAACCAGTCGATACAGTCTTATTTTTTAGGACGAAGTCCGTGTGTAATTCATTACACACGATTACCTTCTCTTGGTATTCTACACTGCAATTTCTTCCGTCAGCGAAAGTAGCAGTTAATAAATGGCGCAGCAAAACAAAGAAATCAACGTGTCTGTCTGCTTTGAATTCAAATCCCCTTTTTTACATTTCTTCTAAATACTTTTTGTAACCTACGGTTTCGATTTTTTCTTTCTTCACCATTACGCCATCCTTTAAGGATGCTGCATAATCTTCAATCTTTTTAAGCATTTCATCATCCGAAACAGCAAGCATCTTAGCCGCAAGGATACCTGCGTTCTGTGCACCGTTGATTGC
>JAZQJL010000283.1:0-3244 GCA_045541595.1 Lachnospiraceae bacterium
CCGATTTCTTCTAAAGTCATGGAGCCTCCCCAGGAAACGGAACAGCCCGGAGTTAAAAAACGCTTGGCGGTGAGAAGGGCTTCCTCTTTGGTTTCACAGTAATAGCCTTCGATGCCCCGGAGGTTAAATTTGTCGATGAGGGAATCCGCCAGATTCTCATAATATTGCTGTTTAGGTGTGGACATGGAATTACCTGCCTTTCTTTTTTGTTTTGTGAATCAATAGTTACCTTCAGTGTACTACATTATGCTAATGGTTTCAAGAAAATTAGCCGAAAGATATAATAGGGATAAAATGTGCTTAAGAATAAAATCCTACTGGAAATAAATCCGCAGATATATTATACTGGAAGAGACGACTAAGACAAAAGGGGTGGACCCATGAAAAAGACAAATATCATTCTGATTTTATTAGCCATGATCAGCCTGCTGGGGCTCGGAGCAGTGGTACTGCTCTTTGGAGACACCGGCAAACTGCCGGGAAATACGCAGGAAACATTGGAAGAATATCAGGACAATTACATAGCTGACAATGACATGAATAAAGAAATCGTGGTGGAAGTTTTGGAAAACTTTTCAGAGGCCGGGGCAGAGGGCATCTATACAAAAGACTTCCAGGATTCCGTGCGGGCAAAAATTGATGCTTTGATTGATAAAAATTATTATGGTGAAAATAATCCGCTGGTAATTTACAACCCATTTCAGACCAATAGTCAGTCTCTTTATGTGTACTTTGAAACAGAAGAGGCCTATGCGGTATCTTACTCCATCCACACACCGGAGGCAGAGTACAAGGATTTTGGTGCTTTTACGGTGCCGGGTTATACAGATACATCAAAAATCCATGAATTTCAGGTAATCGGCCTGATTCCGGGAGAAACCAATATGGTTACCCTGCGTCTGATGGATATCAATGGTGTGGTAAAAATCCGCCGGTTCTATTTTTACAACGAGAATGAGGTGGCAGCCACCACCATCGAGTTAAAAGCAGAGCAGGGCACCAAGCAGGTAGTAAATGAGGATAAAACCGTCAGCACGGTTCCGGCCAGTGAGGATAGTGCGGCAGAGGGCATGTTTGTTATTTTCCCTGCTGCAAATGAGATTTCTCCGTATTTGCGTATTTACGACAATGATGGTGTACAGCGCTGTGAAATTCCGCTTGAAACCTATGGTACAAAGCGCCTTCTGGTGTACGAGGACATCATGTTTTTCCGCGTTTCCGAGGATAAACTGGTGGGTGTAAACCGCCTCGGCCAGGTGGTTAAAATTTTCTCCTCCGTGAACTATACGTTCGGTGAGGACTATTGCCTTGACAAAAACAACGACATTTTAATGCTGGCATCCGATAAGCGCCAGGCTTCTGTGGATGACTGCATCCTGCTCTTGGAGAGAGAAACCATGAAGATTTCCGAGCTGGTGGATTTAGGCGACCTGCTTCCGGAATATAAAATAAAATGTCCAAAGGAAGAGGGCGTTCAGGACTGGATTTCCTTAAATTCAATTTCTCTTGTGGAGGGCAACCGTGTGTATGTCAGCGGAGACAAAACGGATACCATCTTTAAAATCCGCCGTCTCTATAACGAGCCGAAGATTGCCTTTATGGTGGGCGATGCAGAGGAATTTAAGGGTACACCGTATACCGAATTATTCCTTCGTCTGGATAACGAATTTGAAATGCATCACGGCTTAAATATGATGGAATTCCAACCATACGACTTGATTCGTGAAACCAGACAGTATATCGGTGTGCTTAACAACAATGAAGATTTCGAATATGAAAAGAAGCAGGAACATTATTCCTACTATTATCGTTACCTGGTGGATGATGCAGAAGGCGGCGTGCGCCTGATGGAAAGCTTCGTTCTGCCGGAGGTTGGTGACAACGGAAGCATTCAGTGGTACGGCGACCATTTTGTGTTTGCTACGGACAAGGCCACCGAGTTTTACGAATATGACAGTCAGTTCCAAATCATCAACAAATATACCTATGAAGAACCAATTGTTAAGAAAACCGAGGAAGAACTGGAGCATGAGGAGGATTATCCGCCGGCAGATGCCACGGTGGCGTTTTTGCGGGTGGCAAAGCACAGTTTCCTGGGATATTACTACAATGCAGTGCCGGTATTAATCCGGCCGGTGGAAGAACCTGAAACAGAAACCGAAGGAGCAGAATCCGAGAATGAGTAAAAAGTTATTTATTGCAGAAAAGCCAAGTGTGGCACAGGAATTCGCCAAGGCATTAAAGCAGAACTTTTCCAGAAAGGACGGCTATCAGGAGTCAAATGAGAGTGTGGTCACCTGGTGCGTAGGTCATCTGGTTACCATGAGCTATCCGGAAAGCTATGATCCGGCACTTAAAAAATGGGCAGTGGAAACACTGCCATTTTTGCCGAAGGAATATAAGTATGAGCTGATTCCGGCGGTGGAAAAGCAATTTCATATCGTAAAGGGCCTCTTAAACCGGGAAGATGTGGACTGCATTTACATTTGTACCGACTCGGGAAGAGAGGGAGAATACATTTACCGTCTGGTGGACCAGATGGCCAGAGTTCCTGCCGGCAAGGAACGCCGCCGTGTGTGGATCGACTCCCAGACCGAGGAAGAAATTCTTCGTGGCATCAGAGAGGCCAAGCTTTGGACAGAGTATGATAATTTATCAGACTCTGCTTATTTGCGTGCCAAAGAAGATTACCTGATGGGTATCAATTTTTCCAGAATCTTAACATTAAAGTACGGATATTCTGTCCGTAATTTTATGAAGGCGGAAAAGAACATCCCAATTTCCGTGGGCCGTGTCATGACCTGCGTTCTTGGTATGGTGGTGCGCAGAGAGCGGGAAATCCGCGCCTTTGTAAAGACACCGTTTTATCGTGTTCTGGCAAGTGTGCAGGCAGGAGACAGTGAGAAAACCTTTGATGCGGAATTCCGTGCGGTGGAGGGAAGCAAATATTTCAATCACCCGATGATGTATAAAGAAAACGGATTTAAGAAGGAAGAGGATGCCAAGGCACTGATTGACAGCCTGCAGAATTTGCCGGCAAAGGTGCATAAGGTAGAGCGGAAAAAAGAAAATAAGAATGCTCCGCTTTTGTTTAATTTGGCGGAACTTCAGAATGAGTGTTCCAAACTGTTTAAAATCAGTCCGGATGAAACCTTGAAAATTACGCAGGAGTTGTATGAAAAGAAGCTGGTAACGTATCCGAGAACGGATGCGAGAGTTCTTTCTACAGAAGTCGGAGGCCAAG
>JAZQJL010000284.1:0-17683 GCA_045541595.1 Lachnospiraceae bacterium
ATCCGTCATATAGGTACCACGGCCCAGTTCGATTGCTTCTACCGCCGCCAGAATTTCCTCCTCATGTTCCATGGAGGACAGTTCATAAATTACATTTACCGTTCTGTCAAAGGTCAGAACGCCCACATAATCAGTTTCTGCCAGCGTTTCAATACACTGCATGGTACCCTGAATTGCCATCTCGTGATTTAATCCCTTCATGCTGCTGGAAGTATCCACCACAATCATCATGGCCGTCGTCTGTTCCTCACCCTTTTCCAAGGTAACCGGAAGCAGACTCTCAAAGGCAGTGTCTGTCATGCTTCCGTAGGCATAGGTATTACCTCCGCCGGAAGTTAACAAGCCTCCGCCATATTTCTTTACATAGGTTTCCAACGCTTTATCAAAACCTTCCGGAAGGTCTGCGTTGGACACATTCATCAAAATAACCCCCTGATAAGCCGCCAGCTGGTTCATATAACCTGCGGCCTCCTCCGGTGAAATCTCCGTCACGCTGTACTCCTCAGAAAGCAGATTACTTAAGTTTTCTGCCTCCCGGCCGGTACCATCCACTAAAAGAAGGTTGCCTTTGCCGCCCACTTCCAGCCAGGAATAGTACGTATTATTTTCCTGCACATCATCCTGTACCGGAACTACCTGAACAGAAATTTCGTGAACCCCAAGGGAACTTGGTGTATATTCCACCGAAAACTCTGTCAGTCCTTCCTGTATATGTGCAATCCTCTTAGAAATGGTCGCACCGTTATCCATAAAGCGGAGTTCCGCGGATGCTGCATGGTTACTTTGTACCACGGCTTTCAGTTCCACCGTTTCTCCCATATTCAGCTTTTCCGGATGAGACAGGCTGTTGACCTGCATTTCAAATCCCACAGCCCGGGTCGGGATACAAAGCGCATCCACCTGTACGCCCCGTTCTGCCAGCACCTTTGCCGCCGTCAGAGCATCTCCGTCCGTCTGCAAGCCGTCAGATAAAATAATAATTCTCTGATTTTCTTTATCATCCAATAAGGATTCCGCAAAGTACAGTGCTTCTTCTAAATTAGTTACACTTCTCTCCGGCACCTGTGTATTTTCCAGAAACGCTGTAGTCACTGTCTCACTTTCTTCCGAAAGCTTCGCCACATACAACGCATCTTTTGCATACGTCACCACACCAATCCGGTTCTTTTCCTTTGCCGAGGCGGCAAATTCTCCCACATAGGCTGCCACCGCCTCATAGGAATCCTCCGTGCTGGCAGAGACATCCGCCAGAATAATGGTGTTGATTTCATCCCTGTCCCGATACACGGTCATATCCGCCAACAGTGCCACCAAAAGCACAATAATTATGCTGTGGAGAATCAGGGAAACCTTCCGGTTCAGTGTAAACCGGCGTACTTTCGGCAATCTCATTACCGGCCATAAAGTCAACAATACCAGTGGTATCACCAGGAGCAACAGCCACGGATGCACAAGATAAATTCTAAAATTGCTCACGATACTGTAACCCCCATTCCACAAGAATCAGCAAAAGTAACGCCGCAACAAACCACCAGGTAATTTCTTTTTCATAGCTTACTTTTGCACCGGTACTGCTAAGTTCCGGCAAGCTTCCGCCCATAGCGGTAAGATCACTTTCTTCCGTGGCAAGACGTACAAAATATTCTGCCTGCTCCACGGACTCATCCGCCATCACTTGCGTTACGGTATAAAGTCCCGGCTCCTCTGCCACAAAGCTTACCGGCATCCGCACGTGGTTTTCTTCCACCGCCGCCGGACTGCTTCCCTTTACGGAAGTAAGCACGGCGCCGCTTACTTTATTCAGCGTGACTTCATCTCCTACTTCATAGGATACCTCATCTAGCACCGGGCAGAGGGAATACTGCACCATGTTATGAATCAGAGCCGGAAACGCAATACGAAGCGGAAGATTAGATGCACTTAGTTCAAACGCAAAGAGAACCGCACGTACCTCTTCTGCCTCTCCCGCAAGGATAACCGGCGCGTCGTTGCAGGTATAGACCGTTTCAAATCCCAGCGCAGAGGAAATCTCCAGATATTCGTTAATATAAACTTCATTCACGGAAACTTCCCTGCTGATTGTTGCGAACAGTTCCGAGCCCGTATCCGGCGCTATTTCCAAATAGTCCTCCGACACCACGGCCTCGCCCAGCTTAAAGGTCACGCCCTTCGGCACCTTTTCCGGTGCAAACATCCATACCGCACCGTCTCCCGGTAAGGTCTTTGGCATGATTTTGTCATATACATATAAATCATATCCGGTGCTTGGGATATCCTCCACTAAGGTTCCGTCCGGGAGATACTGCTCGCCCCGGTCCAGTTCCTCCAAAGAAGCCACCGTAGTCAAACCGATATTGTCAAACGTCAGCAGTGCCGCCTCCAAAAAGGTAGGTTCCTCACTGACCAAAAGCACCTCATAGGTCTGCTCTTTTCCATCCAGCAAGTGAAATTCATTATCCGCCAAAACAGCATCTGCCGCTTCTACATAAATTCTGGCGGATTCATACTGTCTAATGCCGAGATCGCCAAATTCCACCGTTGACGGCACATCGGCCACCAGTCCTACCAATTGGGCATCCGCCAGCACATCGTCCACATAAAGTACTACCGTGGCTGCCGTATCCTTTCCGTAGGAAGCCAGTTCTGCGCTAAAAATCAGTTCCCTGTTTTCCGCCCTGGAAGCTTCCATGGAAAGTACTGCTACGTTCCATGCCTCTTCTGACACATTGACTACCTTGACGCTGTCACCGGATTCATATTCCTTGTCGGTAAATAAATATACTGCCGCTTCCGGATTCTTTGCCAGAACTTCTTCTGCCAGGGAGAACGCCTCACCAAGAGCCGCTTCCCCATAGGTACATTCCGTCTGCTTTACCAGCTCTTTAATGGTCCGTTCGGAGTCGGAACGCTCGATTAGCACGTGGCTTTTTGTCCCTGCCACAATCACCGTCATTTTGCCGTAGCTTTCCATGTCGTCTGCTAAATCACAAATCTGTTCCTTGGCTGTTTCAAAACGGCTATCGGCGGTGCCTTCCACCATCATGCTGGCAGAAGCATCCAGAATCACTATTTTTTCTGCCGCACCATCCTCGGTTACGATAACCGGTCTTGCTAAAATCAGGCTGATTACGCCGATGGCAAGCAACTGGATGACAAACAGCAACAGATTGCTGATTTGCCACGGCAGGGATCTTTTTTTGTATTTCTGGCTCAGCTTCCAGATAAACGTGCTGGTGACCAGCTTTTCCTGAAATTTCGGTTTAATTATGTAAATCAGAATCAGGACCGGGATACCTAAAAGCCCCCATAATCCTGCAGGATTAAGAAAACTCATCGTATCGCCTCCGTTTCATATAACTGATTCAGTAATTCCTTTTCTATCGGATTTCCCGTATTTACTGTTACATAGCCCACATTTCTGGAACGGCAGAACTGCTTCATATCCGAAAGATACTCGGAAAGTGCCTGCAAATATGCCTTGTATTCCCCTTTGGTAATACGCATCCGCATGTTCTTTCTGTCGTCGATATCCACGGACTCCGCATCCAGCAGCTGCATCCGTCCAAAGTAATCCGGATTTGCCTCCCCGGGAGTGAGCACCTGCACCAGCAAAACTTCCCTCTTTTTATACAGGAGATAGTCCACCGCCTGCTTCCAGTCCGATTCGGTAAAAAAGTCCGAAACAATCACGGTGAGACCATCGTCAAAGCCTAAGTCCGGGCTGTTTTTTATGGCACTGCCAAGGTCTGCGCCTCCTTCGAAAACCAGATTCTCCAGTTCATTCACCGCACTGTAAAAGGATTCCTTTCCGGTGATTTTTTGTCCCACAGAAACCAGGGAGGTTCCGCGAATCAGCTTCAACGAAGTTCTGTCCATTCCCTGAACGGATAAATATCCCAGGGCAGCTGCCGCCTTCAGGGCATAGGTGCCCTTCCCCTCTCCGTCGTCCATGGAAGCGGAACCGTCAATCAATATCTGGTTGTGCATCTGGCGCTCGTCCGTAAACAGCCGGATGAAATACTTGTCGAAGCGGCTGAACAGATTCCAGTCAATCCGTCGCAAATCATCTCCGGGAGTGTATTCCCGGTAGTCCGCAAATTCCACCGTACTTCCGTAGGTAGGAGCCTTATGATTTCCGCCGAAGTATCCGTTCATTTGCGTTTTCAGCCACAGCCCCAGTGTTTCCAAACGACCGATAAATTCATCATCAATAATTTTTCTTCCCATGGATTTCTTCCTACTTCTTGTGCTTTAATACGTTTAATACTCCACCCTGCTTTGGATTTAACTCCGCAATAATATCTGCAATTACCTGATCTGTAGTTATCTTTCCGGTAACTGCCTCAAAGTTTAACTTAATTCTGTGACGCAGAACCGGATACGCTAACGTATTGATATCATCATAAGACACATTATAGCGCCCGTTCATCAGCGCCTTTACTTTTGCCGTGGTAATCAGCGCCTGGGCTGCTCTCGGAGAAGCACCGTAACGCAGATACTTTCCGGATGTTTCGGAAGCGTATTCCCCGGATGGCTGGGTCGCCATGACTAACTTCATGGCATACTTCATCACATCCTCCGCCACAGGGATTTCCTTTGCTGTTTCTCTCATTAGCAGAAGCTCCTTGGCACTGCAGGCTGCTTCCGCAATTTCCTCCATGGTCTTCTGGGTAATGGTTACAATTTCCAGAAGTTCATCCATATCTGGATAAGTAATTACCAGTTTAAACATAAAACGGTCCATCTGCGCCTCAGGAAGCGGATAAGTACCGTCCTGCTCAATCGGGTTCTGGGTTGCCAATACAAAGAACGGTTCCTCTAATTTGTAGGACTCACCCATTACGGTAACGGTATGCTCCTGCATGGCCTCCAACAGTGCCGACTGTGTCTTTGGTGTGGCACGGTTAATTTCATCTGCCAGTAAAATGTTAGTAAACACCGGACCCGGCTGGAAACGGAATTTGGAATTGCCGTCCTTATCCTTTTCGATAATGTTGGTACCGGTTACGTCCGCCGGCATTAAGTCCGGGGTGAACTGGATTCTGGAGAACGGCAAGTCAAACACCTTACCAAGGGAACGTACCAGTCGGGTTTTTCCGACACCCGGTACACCCTCAAGCAGCACATTACCGCCGGCAATCATGGCAATGACACAGCCTTCCACTACATCCTGCTGACCAATCATGTCCTTTCCCAATTCTTTATAAATTCCTTCGCACTTTATTTTAAACTGCTGTAACATTTCCTCTGTAACCATTTTAGTCCTCCTCATTTACTCTAATGAATTTGCATAATCTTCAATAATTTCTCTGACATCCTCAGAAAATTCCCGCTCTGTTAAAGCCTTTAAAATCTCCTGGTAGTACTCTTCATACACACTGCCGTAGCCTACTTCACCCTGCTCCGGATCAAAAATCGTTTGACCGCCGGCACCGTTCATTTCTCCGTTTTCACCTTCCTGCGGTTCTCCTCCTTCACCCGGTTCCATGCCTTCCGGCGGTTCCATACCTTCCCCCGGTTCCATGCCCTCCGGCGGTTCTTCTCCTTCCGCAGGTTCTTCCTCAAACGGCAACGGGGTAACCTCATAGGACGTTCCCGATGACGGACCTCCCGGTGTCCAGAAGGTACCCTCTACTTTGTTCAGCACATCAATGGAAGTTCCCATCAAATCCTTCATTTCCTTGATGGTAGACGCCAACAGTTTCTGTTCTTTTTCCATGACCTCCAACGCTTCCTTTTCAGCATCAGAGCCGTCAGACTGTTGTTTTTTCAAAGTAATCTCTGCCTGCTTTGCCGATTGCATCATGTCCAGACGCTTGGACGCAGTGGCAATTTTAGCGGTTCTGGTAAGTGTGCTGTCTTCCGGCGTAAAGCTTACGGCCAGCGCATCCACAATCTCCGTCAGCTCCGCTTTGTGTTCTTCTTTGCTTTCCGAACGTTCTATAATCTCCCGCAATGCGGTAATCATCTCGTCCACAAGTTCCATTTCCTGTGCGTTCTGCTCTGCCAGTTCATCTGTTTTCCTTTCCGGAAACGGCAGGGCAATCAGCAGTCCTGCCACGATTGCCAAAGCAAGGCACCAAAGAAGCGGTTTTATGTACAACTGCGGCTTCAGGATTTTGACATCTAATTCTGCCAAATGCTCTTTTGCATCCTGGCGCTGTTTTTTGGCAATTACCGATTCATCCTGCTTTAATTCCTCCATGGTAATGATTCGTTCTTCCAACCCCAGGGAATCAATCCGGGCCAAAACTTCTTTTTTCTTTGGCCGAAACCATAGCAGATAAGAAAGAAGCCCTACCACCAGAAAAATCAGCGTTGCAACACTTACTGCTTCGATTACTATCAGTTTCTGTAACCGCAATCTTCCGTACAAAAGTATGACCGCCAGGGTAAAAAGTCCGGCGGCAAGTCCGACGGTTCCTGCCCGGATTCCTGCCTCTGTCTTTATTCGGCTCCGGAATTGCCGTATTTTCTTTTTATAATCTTTATTCTCTTCCATAAAGAATCTCCCTTTACGCATTATTATGAACATTATAACACAACCTGTCCGGAATAGTTGTGATTATTCCGTGAATTCAAAATTTGTTCATTTCACCATCTTTTCTTAAATTTTCAGATTTTATATTCATAGTTTTGCATTCTTTTATTTTATTTTTATTATTTTTGATTATTTTTTGATTTTTACTATTGACAAATGGTTATTTGTCAGATATAATAAAGACAACATAAAGAAACTCACATTGATTCAATCCTTAAAAGAAAGGCAGGTACAGTCCCATGGCATAACAATTTATTTCAAAAAAGGAGTTTTCTCCAACACATAGATTTTAATAGCTGCTGATTAAAAATCTAAATTTTAAGAAAGTGAGGTACAGTCCAACAAAAACTTAGTCAAACAAATATAAAAGAAAGAGGTTAAATCCAATGGAAAGTATAGCTTAAAAGGAGCCACCAAATAAAACATTTGATGGCTCCTCTTTTTTCTCTTATTTGTCTGTTATTCTTTTACTCTTACCTTTACGTAGTTCAAAATATCCAGATCATCTTCCAGCAGTCTGCCGCCTACAATGTAAGTTCCCTTATTGTCTGTGGAACGGATAACAATACCGGTTAACGGTCTTCCCTTCAACGCATCAAAGTCTGCAATCTTTAAAACTACCTTCTCGCCAATGCAATTAGCAAACTCCGGAGCAGAGCAACTGAAAGCAAAACCGCCGGCACTGATGTTTATCATCTTGCCGTCAAAGGAACGTTTCTTAAACGTAAGCTCTATCTGACAGTTGTTATTTATAGCAAGTCTTGGGTGACGTCGTCTGTTAACAACTTTTGGACTGCCCTCCAAACGAAGCTGATACAGCTTTTCTCCGGACTTATGGATTACTTCTACTTCATTCCAGATATATACCGTATTATTTACGATAATCTGAACCTCGTATTCATCCTTCTTTGTGTAGCCCGCAAAGAAATGCTCTGTTTTTTCTGTAGCGGCAATCATGACACGGTTTTCTTCGGTTGCAACAACTTCTGCATGAATTTCCTTTTTATTCTCTTTGTCTGTTACGGAAATCTTCATGCCCGGTGTTACGTCCTTCAGGCTCATAAAACCGCCTTCGCCCAGTTCTTCTACCAGTCGGCCAACCACCTGCTCAATCTTAATGACGTTGCGGGAAGTTTCTTCGTACTTATTCATCATGGTAACGGTAGTAGCCTCAGAACTCTGGACACTTTCTATCATATTCAGCATGATATCCTGTACCTGCTGCATATTGTCTACCATGTTTTTGTTGGAAGTTTCTACGTGCTTCATGGCAGTATCTACTACCTGAATTTCATCACCTAACTGCTTGGAGTCCTCAGCGATGGTTCCCACGCTGTTATTGACATTCTGCATTGTTACAAGACTTTCGGAAATCAAGCGTAAAATGATAGAGATAGACTCTGTCATCTTTGCCGAAGTTTCTTCCAGATTCTTTAATTCTTCCATGATGCTGTTGGAAGAATTCTGGGTACCGGTACTTAAGTTTCTGATTTCATCCGCAACCACGGCAAAGCCTCTGCCCGCGTCACCGGCTCTTGCTGCCTCGATGGAGGCATTCAATGCAAGAAGATTTGTTTGGGAAGAAATATTTTCAATGGTACTGGTTTCCTGTTTTACCCTTTCAAACTGCTTCCGGAACTCAGACAAAATAACTTCTGCTTCTGAAGATAATTTTGCCATGGTATTGGTTGTTTCTACCACATTTTTCAGCTCAGTAAAACTACTGCCGGCATGCTCTGCAGACTTTTTACTAATTTCAACCATATGCTCTACCAGTCCGGCCACATTGCCCACCTGCTGGTCAATATCTTGTGTCATTTCCATGGAGGAATCAATCTTTTGACCAAGCACACGGCTCTTGTCGGTTAAATCTTCCATGCTGTCTACAACATCCTGAGCGCTCTCTTTGTTTTCCTCGGATAATTCACGAACAACGGTAACTCCATCTACTACCTCATCACTGGCGGTCTTTACCTGATCCACCGTAGTAATGACGCGGTCCAGATTGGCCTTAATGGAACCAATCAATGCATCATCGTGTTTAATCATATGGTTAATAGCCACAATGTATCCGATATAACAGAATAAAACCATGCCAAACTGGATTTCAAAGTTAGAAATATCAGAAGGAGTGTTCATTCCGTTCATGTAGTTTCTTACAATGGAAAAAATTAAAACGCCAAGTGTCGCTACACCGCAACGGATAATAAAATTTCTCTTTTTGTAGATAATCAGCATGCTGACCAGCGGTAATACATAGGTAAATGCTAATGTACCCGGAGAAGTGACCATGATATACAGATAAAATACACCATAGCCCACTCCCGCAATGTTATGATACAGATTAGAATGCCAGCCCTGTACTTTTACCACAATCAAGCCAATGATAAACGGCACCCAGGCAATCAGTTCCATCAAAATAAAATACTGCGGTGTTTTTAATTCCTTAACAACTTCCAATGCATATGCCACGGATAAAACAAGCAGCATTGCCAGCCACATTCCCATGGTTTTTTTATTTGCACTTGCAGCAAACTTTTTCTCATCGTAATTCATATAGTTCGTCTCCTTCGCCGCTAATTATTCTGTGATTTCATATTTGATTCCACTGCCCTCCAGAGCCACTTTCAAAGCCTCCACAGTGTCATAAACCGCATTTTCCAAAGTCACTTTTACCAGGATAGAATCCTTTTTATCCGCATATTCGGAAACCAAAGCATCTACCGTTGTCTGCACTGTATTTTCTGTTTCATTATATACTACTTTATCACCACTGACCTTAAGCACGACTTCTGTCAACTGAACTGTTTGATTTCCCTGTTCTTCTGCCGGAGCGGTTGTTGCTGTAGGATCTGTTTCAGGTTCCTGATTTTCCTGCTTGTTTTCATCCGCCTGCTGTTCCTGCCGTGTTGCATCCTCTCCGACTCCCAGTCCATTCCCAAGACCAATTCCCCAACCAAACGGATCAAATCCAAGCAATGCTGCAATAACTGCCAGAATGCCTACTCCTGCTACTGTTTTTCCTGCCTTACCTTTTTTCTTCTTTTCGTTTTTTTCATTGTTTGCCATAATCATGTTTCCTTTCTGATTTAATTTGCCAGATTCAGCATAAAAACGGCCAGATTATGTTCTGTTCTCAGACCGTAAAGCACATTTTTAATATTGGTCACATCCAGATAATATGCACTGTTTCCCTCATATAAGAAAATAACTGCTACTCTTGTTTTTTCTTCCCGGGTAGCATACTCCGTTATTACTTTTTCCAGACGTTCCCGGAGGAACTCTTCTTCCCCGCTGGAAAACACAAACTTGTCCACCAGCTCCGTATCTGAATTTACTTCGATAATACGGTTTTCATGAAGTCCGTTCTGTAGCCTTATATATAAATACCCTACTGACTGTTCCAACATCAGCCCGAGAGCATTATATTCATCCCTGAGAGTTGCCAGCTGGTCGCTTAAATCGTCATTTACCTGCCGGTAACTTTCTGTTGCTTCTGACAGAGATTCGTTTTCTTTCAGCAACATCTCTTTTTGAGCCGTCAATTCGGCATTCTCTTCTTCTGCTGCCGTAAGTTCTGCCTCATACCGGTTAAGCTCTTTCTCTGCAGTTTCTTTGGTTTCTTCTATCGTCTGGTTGCTCATCATGATATACCAGAAAATAACAATCATCAGAACATCCACCAGAGGCGACAGATTGATAATTTTCTTTAAATTCATCTGCCTTCCCCTCTCCGGCTACTTCTCCATGATTTTGGAAACCCACATGGTATCCACAAACTTTACGATAATGGCACCAATCAATCCCCAGAAAGTACTGGTAAGCGCATACAAAAAGTTGCTTTGCAACGCATCTGCATTGATAGAATTATTTATCAATCCTATTACCGTTCCCAGGGTTCCCAGAAGCGGCAGCGCCTCAATGGAATACTGAATAAAACGGTAGAATAATTCCGCCGTTGCAGTTTTTTGTTTTTCCATTTTGTCTAAAATGCGGATCGCCACACAAAGAACCAAGGCAGCAATGAAAACAATGATAATGATAACATCGATTAAAGTGATATTTTGCAATGCAATTTTAACTGCCATCTTTTGTACCCCATTCCTCTTTTGTTCATAAAAACAAACGTCCTTCTAAAATAGTTTACCATTTTTGATAGCATTTGTAAACGAAAAAAGCAGTACGGACCAGTTTTTTTCTGAACCGCACTGCTTTCCAATCAGCTTAATAAGTCGAAAAATAATTAGTACTATTTTATTTCACCTTTAATTTTTAAATAGGTCTGAACCGACGGCAATGGTTTTCCGCCAAAGTCAAACCAGGCCTGATTATCCCAGGCAGAACCGCCATAATACTGGCCCGCATCCTTCGGATCATAGCCGGAGGCAAAACTGCTTGCCCAGCCGGAACCGTATGTTTCCCAAGCTTGAGCCCGGGTCAGTACTCCGTTTTCCGGCACCGGAATCCAGGCCGGCTCCCAATAGCAGACGCCGATGGCGCTGTCTCCAAGCTCCGCTAAAGTCGCCACGCAATCCCTTACCGCATCCGCCTGACCCTGGGTGGAAATCTCATAATCAAACGTGCCCCACGCACCTTCTTTCATAGTATTACCATGGCCATCACCGTCTTCGTATGTGTATGCATACGAAATCTCTGCTACCATAACCTTCTTACCATACGTCGACGCAATGTCACCAAGCACCTTCTTTAAGTTACCCAACGTGCCGTGCCAGAAAGAATAGTAGGAAGATGCAAACACATCATAATCCACGCCATAGGTGTTTAAAGATTTTGCATAGGTCGCATACTGCCCTTTTTCCGGATTAGTAAAATGCACTGCCACCAAAATCTCTTTGTTAAACTCTGCTGCCACCTCCCGGACCGCTTTGCTTCCGCTACTCATCAGGGTGGTAATATTTTTCCAGTTCTTCTCTCCCGCCATGCCGGAGGTGGTTTCATTACCAATCTGTACCATGGAGACGTTCACCCCCGCAGAAAGGATTTCTGTCAGGGACTCTTTGGTATATGTATATAAGGCATCTGCCTTTTCTTCTATGGTCATATCTTTCCAGTCCTTCGGGCACATCTGCTTGGAAGGGTCTGCCCAAAAGTCGGAATAGTGGTAGTTTACCAGCACGCTCATGCCATAGTCTGTGGCACGCTTTCCGATGGCAATGGCATTGGCAGTATCACAGTTGCCACCGCCATAGCCCTGACCGTTTTCATCGTACGGATTGTTCCAGACACGGACGCGGATCATGTTGACCCCGTTTCTTGCCAGTGTCAGCAGGACATCCTGCTCTTCTCCAAACTCGTTATAGTACACCACGCCACTGTTTTCCTGGGCAATTAACGTGGACATGTCTGCACCAAAGAAGAAGTTATCCGACAAGCCGCTTACCGGTTCTACAGAAACCGGATTGGCAAACTCCACTTCCCGGATTGGGGTAGGTGTCGGTGTTTGCGTCGGAGTAGTGGTTGCCGCCTGCTCAGGCGTAATTTCGGACTCTCCTGCACCGGTCTTTCCGCATCCGGTCATGACAAGACCCAATGCAGCTATCAAAATGCACCTAAATATCTTTTTCATTTTTCTTCCTCCCGCATTCTCTTTACGTGGTCTGCTGCCCACGCATTGTAATTATCCCGATAAAAATCATGATATTCCTCAAATGTAAGGTTGCAGTCAAAGCCCAGCAGTTCCATATCCACGCCAAACAGTTCCACATAAACCTGCATCTCTGACATGCCGTTGGATAAATAAAACTGCTTTCTCCTCTTGCGTTCTTCATAATTTTCTGCGTCTTCCCGGACAATCTCAATTTCCAGAAATACGCTCTTTCCGGCATACAATTCCCGCATTTTTTTAAGAATCTGAGAACCGATACCCTGCCCTCTGCTCTTTTGGGTCACCGCCAGATAGTCAAGCAGTATTTGTTCCTGACCGTTGATGGTAATTACCAGTCCGGCGAATTTACCATTTTCCTCGCAGTACCAGACATCACTCTTTCCTTTTTTTTGCATGGATCTTATCATGGAGAAAGGCTTTTTTTCATTGGCAGGAAATGCAGATTGATACAAACGGTGCAGGCGAAGCCACTGTATTACATTTTTAGGTCTTTTTACACTGATTGTTTTACTGCTATCGGGCACAAAATTCATACTGTGTTCCTCTTTCCGTTGTAACAACTCATAAGTAATAGTCATACACATTTTACCACATCGCCTCGAAAATAAAAAGCGCTTTCCTATGAAATAAAAGTAAGATGGTATGCAGAAGTTCCTATCTGCATACCACCTTTTTACTTTTCAAATCTATTGCGCTTCAAAAGACAGGATCATTCCATCTTCAAAAAACTGTCGGTATGTTCCGTAGTCCACTTCATAACTTACATATGGGTTAGATAATGTAATTGCCAGGTACTTTGTGCGATCATCCAATGTTATGGCCTTATTATTTACCAACTCTGTTTTTCCAAGATGCTTCATATCACTATCCAGCTGAATTATACTCATCCGTACACTGCTCTTTGTTGTAGTATACACATAAGTTCTGTCAGAGCCTTCCGAAACCTCAATATAGTCTGCAATTCTGATACAGGCAGTATCCTCTGTCTTCAAACCGGTGGAATAATAATAACTGCCCTGCTCATAGGAGAAGAAATCCGATACATCCACGTCTTCCAGTAAGGTAATCAGGTTTCCCGGCTGTGCAGGATGTAAGATATTAACCGGTGTAGTTCCGTCCATCGAATCCGGTTCTAAGGAATTTTCTGCATCAGCATCAATAAATCCGAGGCCCAGCTCCATTTCACCAAACCAGAAGAACTTCTGGAATGTTAAAATCTTTGTTGCAGAATAACTATTATTGATACCTACCCGGACATAGACCGCTTCTGCAGGAATCTCCAACGTTATATTCTGAAAACCATTTCCCTTATTCACAGCAGAAACAAAATTCATCTGATCATCATAGAAATGAACATAATGGATTTTTTGCAAAGTGGCACCATTGGTTGACACAAGGTTTAAGGTTAAATAATCACTTCCCGCCGGAATTTCCACACCATATCCGTTGATGTCCGTAACAATTGTGCCCCAATACTTATCTTCCTTCAGTTCTCCGGTACTCTGATTCAGAGTCATATATACAAAGCTGTCCATGGTATCCAAAGTAACTTTATTTGTACTTCTGTATGCTTGTGGATAAATCAATGCCTCAAGAATTTCATGCTCCGATGCATCAAAGTTTCTTCTGTTTACGAGACCATAGTTGTTCAGATTGCCGTCATCCCAGTAAATACATCTCAGTCCATGCGCATTGGCGCGTGCCACGAAATTTGCAGTTGCCTCTTCCCGATATTCGCTTGGGCTGTAGGATGGCTTTGTACCAAATTCACCGATGATTACCGGAAGATTGTTTTCTTCTGCAAAGTTTTCAAGGCTTGCAAATAGTGTTTCGATATCCTGGTCGAACTGATAACTGTAAGTATGTATCTGGGTCAGAAGATAGCCCTCACCGGATGGGTCCTCAGGCTTCATATAATCTCCCAGAATCAAATCGTTATATCCGTCTAACAATGTTGGAGCGCAAAGTATTCTGTACTCATTGTTACCTCCGGTCGCTCTTACAGTGTCCACAAATACCTGATTCAGACGATTCATCTGTTCTGCCGCCGTAGCACTGTAGCTCCAGCTTTGTGCTATATTATCAACTTCGTTATATGCTTCAAAAATCAGGTGTTCGTCATAATCCCTAAAGTAGATTGCAATCTCTCTCCAAAGGTCCTCCGCATCCAGAAGCACCCTGGCAAAGGTTTCTTCCTCCGTACCGGTAAAAATGATTGGTTGCTCATGATGTGTATTTAAAAATACATACATATCATTTGCAATAGCGTAATCTACCACATCCTGCACTCTGTCTAGCCACGCTTCATGCACTCTTAAATCCCCGTTTTCATCCACATAAGTATTGTAATACCAGGTCACCGGAATTCTTATGGTATTAAAGCCAAGGTCTGCTATATGATCAATCAGCTCTTCCGTAATAGTTATGTTCCCCCAGGTCCGTTCCTGACCAAGTGCCGGATTTGCCTCATCCCGTTCTCCGTAGTGGGAATCTAAGGAGTTGCCTAAATTCCAGCCCACATTCATGATTTCCATGAACTCCTCTGCTGTGATTGGGTTCATAACCGTATTGTAATCATACTTTTCAAATCGCTCCAGCGTATTAGCAAAACCGGCATCCCACTGCTCTTCATAGTAAGAATATTCATAATTCTTTTCATAGCAAACTGAAATTCCAATGTAAGAAGTTTCTGCCTTCTTTGTCCACTTCTGTCCATCATGGATTGAGGAGGTAGCAAGGACTGTTCCGTCTTCTGTTAACTCTAATATGGTCATCTTCAGATAGCTGTTCCATAAGTCAACCATCATAGGATAATCCACATTCTCCACCGAAAGGAATTGCGTTGTACAAATGCTGTACTTGTTTAATCCGAATTCTCCGGTGCCACGTACATAGGTTCCGCTTCTCCAGTTGGTTCTATCAGTAAAGTCAAACCACTCCAGTTCCGTAATAGCCGTGTTGTCCTCCACCCGGGTATCCGAGAAATCAATGACAAGTCCGTAACCAAGCAGGTCATATGGGCCGGTTGCCCACTCCGTTGATTTTACGGTTAAGGTTACATAAACCGCATCCTCGGAAGGAGTATAAATGTCGCCTCCATACATGCTGTCCACACACTTTAACCAGGTTCCGTCCGCATCGTATTCACGGATGGAAACGCCGATACGGGAATCATTGATATTCACGTAATAGCTGTCTTTTGTTACTTTGTAGTAGTTTCTGCTACATACGCCGGATGCGGAATACTCATAGGCACCGCCCCAGGACTTATACCAACCGTAACGGTAATTGGCAACGTTGGAAGTGGACGCACTGTTTAACTCCGGTCCGAACATTGCTTCCTTATCACTTTTGTTTGTCAGGTCATTTGCAGCCAACAATTCTATACCTAAATAATTATTTTCCTCCGTTATTACCTCATAGGTACCTTCTACCTGCTCCCCATCGAGGAACAGATACATTGCCATGGAAACGTACTCCGTACGTTCATCCATATAATGATAATCCAAATTGCCTAAGTCCGCCGTGGCAACCGGCTGCATATCCGAATCATATTCTTCCAGGATAACTCTATAGGAATCATCCGCAATGGACAACTGTATGATATTATCTTCCACTACAAAGATCTGTGGTTCCACTGCTTCCGGAAGTTCCGGTTCCTCAGGTTCTTCAGGCACCTCTGGCTCAACTGGTTCTGCAGGCACTTCCGGCTCAGCAGGTTCCTCCGGCTCTATAGGTTCTATAGGTTCTTCTTCCACAATTTCTTCCGTAAGAAAAGCCAGTTCAAAACCTTCCGTCTGAAAAGCTTCCCTGTACTTAGCAAAAGACATGGAGTAGTTCCCCGGAACATTTAGGCTGACTCCAAGAACAACTGCTGCAGAATCCGTTACAAAGGATTCGCCGTTGTACAAATTGCTGAGTTTTAAAAATGTGCCATCCTCTGCATACTCAAAAACCGCAAGCCGGTAATCCGGATTGGATACTACCACCTCATATACAGTGTCCGGGGAACAGAACTTCTGGTCAATCAGTCTGATAGCATAACCACCACTGCACTTGGATCCATCGGAAGAACTAAAAAGACCGGACTCCCACTGGCCGGTGTTAGCCAAATTTGCATCCACAATGTTGTTGCTGTAGCCTTCCAGCCACTCAAAATAAAACTCCAGTCCTTCCTCACACAGTGCGGTATACGCGCTTACGCTGAGATTATAGTTCACTGTATCCGTTAAAGACAGGCGCACATATTTTGTTTCCTCAGACACGGTAAACTCTCTGCCATTTTTTAACGTACTTTCGCCTAATACATTCATATCTGCATCCAGCTGTACAAGTCCTACGGCACAATTGGCTGCAGAAATGTGGCAGGCGTAGGTTTCACCCGGTTCCACTTCTTTAAAATCCTTCATTCTTACGGAGGAAGCCGTATTTACTTCGCCCTTTTTAGCCGTATAACTGCCTTTTTCCCACAAACCGGCATTGGTCAAATTAGTTTCGTTAAGAAGAGGGCTGTAATCCTCCACTAGTGAAAGTCCAAGACTATAACCGTTTGCGAAGGCTTCTTCATACATAGCCATCGACATGTTGTAATTGCTTGGATTATAAATATACAATCTGAGGAATGCTGTTTCCTCCGTCATGGAGATTTCTCCGCCACTTTTATAAGAATCTTTTGCTAACACATTAAGAGATGCATCCAATTGGATAGCAACAATCTCGTATGTGTTATCTGTTTCAGACAAACGATACACCATTCCTGCAAAAACCGGTATATCCTGCGCATAGCATATTCTGCCCGGCCAGGACTCATAAGCTCCGCTTGTGCCGGAATACTGGCCCACTTTCCACTCCGAAATATCATCCAGCCACAGTTCCTCTGCAGGAAGCACCTGCTCTAATACGTCAACATTCTCTGATTCCTGGGCCAGGCAAAGCATTGGTGCCTGCATACCACACAAAACACTTATTCCAACACAAAGTATCTTTTTACATATTAAACGGTTCATAATACCTCCTTATCGAGCTGAAGAATTGTTATTTTAATTATAACTTATTTTTTGACAGCTTTCACTGATACTTTAGAACTATTTGACATATTGATTTTTGAGCGCACGAAGTCTGCGAATTTATTTATTTTGGAGTATTTTTTCGAACAACGATAATTATGAATTTGTTTTGAATACTGCGAAGAATTCTTTTACAGAAATAAAAAAACTTCCATTACATGTATAACGGAAGTCCAAATACTGCAACTGGCTACCATTTTACAGGCCCTATAGCTTTGCGTCATGATTTTTCAATCATTTTGCCAAAATATCAAATTCTAATGCAAATTGTACCAGAAAATTCCTGTATTGTCAATAAGTATATAGAAAAAGGAGCCGAGCGGCTCCTTTCAGACTGTAGACAATCCTATTGGATTGCCCTTTACTGACTTCAATTTATCTGATTTTTTACGCAATATCATCCATCTGTGCCGTATACAGCTTATAATAATATCCCTTCCTTGCCATCAG
>JAZQJL010000285.1:0-4092 GCA_045541595.1 Lachnospiraceae bacterium
TACCTTTCTAGCAGCTGTGTTCTTATGGAAGATTCCCTTAGCAGCAGCCTTGTCGATAGCAACAACAGCTTCTGTTAAAGCAGCAGTAGCAGCAGCCTTATCGTTCTGTGCAACAGCAGCATCAACCTTCTTTACTAAAGTCTTGATCTTGGACTTGACCATTTTGTTTCTTAATGTCTTTGTCTCGATAACCTGAATTCTCTTCTTAGCGGATTTAATGTTAGCCAATGAAAACACCTCCAATGCAATAATCTCTTTTTTTCTCTTGCATGATCCTGTCTTAGTGAAACAGGACACGGACGTTTCACTAAAAACATACTGTATTATAATAATCCATAAAATAAAAAAAGTCAAGCCCTCTTTTAAAAATATATCTAGTATTTTTTTTCTTCTTTTCCACATACTATATACAAGAGAAGGGAGAGAAACTTCTCGGCCTGCAAAACCGAAGGAGGATGGACATGGAAAAACAAAGAACAGACCTGATTATAGAAGCAGAACGTATGGAAACAGGAGAAGAGGGACAGGCGGGGAGTGATCAGGGCGCACGGCCGGATGTGGGTGGCGTTACCATAAAAGAAGAGTGGAATGAGGAAAAGTCCATGAAGGTGACGGTGGTACAAATCCGTAACGAGGATGGTGCCAGAGCAATGGAACGTCCGGTGGGAACCTACATTACCATGGAGCTCCCTGAACTTTTGGAGGAAGAAGAGCATCTGAAGGAAATTGCAGAACAGGAACTGGAAAAACAGTTAAAGGAATTGTTAAAGGGAAAATGTGCAGACCATATGCTTGTAGTGGGCCTCGGAAACCGGGAGGTAACAGCCGATGCGGTTGGTCCTTTGACCATTGACAGCCTTTTGGTAACCCGACATTTTTTTTGGGAGGAACAGACAAAAGTTGCAGTCGGAAAAAAATATCGAAGGGTGAGTGCCCTAGTCCCCGGAGTAATGGCTCAAACAGGAATGGAAACCATGGAACTGATCCGCGGAGTGGTGGAGGAGACAAAACCGGATGTGGTTGTGGCAGTGGATGCTCTGGCCGCCAGAAGTCCGAAACGTTTAAATACAACGATTCAGCTGACGGATACCGGAATCAGCCCGGGAGCCGGAGTGGGAAATAACAGAAAGGAACTGAATGAGCACAGCCTTGGCTGCCCGGTCATTGCAATCGGTGTACCGACGGTACTGGATGCGGTTACCATTGCAAAAGAAGAGGTATCGGAGGATGTAAAGTATTTGTTTGTGATGCCCAGAAACATCGACAGTTCAGTGCAATACGTCAGTGAATTATTAGCGGGTGGGATTAATCGTGTCAACCAAAAAAACGCAATTTAAAATAGAAATTATATTATGGCTCTGCTTTTTGGGTGTGTTTTTTCAGGCAATATCGGCAATGCAGGAAGAAAGAGCTTCCTTTTTAGTAGGACAGGAACAACAGAATTCCGAACAGAAAGAGGACGAGCCGGGGAACGGTAGCATGCTGGTAGTAGAGTATGCCACCGGAAACGATGTCCTTATAAATAAGGAAATGAGCGGGCTTTATATTCCGACGCCTACCTGCCTGCCGACGGTGTTGCCGATGGATACGCCGGTACCATCAACTGCCCCGCCACCGGAAACGTCCATCCGGGTGGCGGATTTGGTGGGGACAAAGTACAGCATGGAAGATTTGTCAGATTTAACTTATCTGAAAGAACATCTTTACATAGTAAATTCCAGCACCAAGATGACTGAGAGCGAATTTGATGTGGAATATTTCATCGGGAAGGACTTGTCTTTGGAAAAATCAGAGGAACCTCAGATTCTTATTTTTCATACCCACGGTTCGGAAGGGTTTTCCGATAGCAGGCCGGGAGAAAGTGCAGATACGGTCGTGGGGGCAGGGGCATTTCTAAAAACGGTATTAGAAGAAAAATACGGATATAATGTACTGCATGACACCACCATATTTGACAGGAAGAACGGAAAGGATAACCGGAACTATGCATACAATGAGGCTCTGGACTATCTGGAAGAATTATTGAAGCAGTATCCCACGATAGAAGTAATCATTGATTTACACCGGGATGCGGGGACAAAACGGGTAGCAACCATTGAAGGTAAACAGGTGGCAAAAGTGATGTTGTTTAACGGACTTTGCAGAAATACCCAGGGAAAGCTTACGTATCTTCCTAACGAAAATCTGAAAGATAATCTGGCCTTCAGCTTTCAAATGAAACTGGTGGGAGATGAGATGTACCCGGGGCTTATGAACCGGATTTTTTTGAAGGATTACCGTTACAACATGCATCTTGCAAAACGGTATCTGCTGGTGGAACTGGGGACGGAAAAAAACACGGTGGAGGAGGCGATGAATGCCATGGAACCGCTGGCGGATGTTCTTTGCCAGGTGCTGGGAGGATGAGCTTATAACAGTTGTCGGCTTGACAGAATCCCTGGAATCAGTTACTATTATTCTGGTTTTTTGTACACTTATTTAGTGCATAAAAATAAGGTATATAATCAAGAATTTTTACGATAGTAATATAGGAAAGGATTTACTAAAATTAAGAAGTGAACGTTTCCTGATACTCAAGGAGGGAATACAATGGCAACAGTTGACCAGAGCAAAATCAGAAATTTCTGTATTATTGCACATATCGACCACGGAAAATCCACCCTGGCAGACCGTATTATCGAAAAGACCGGTTTGCTTACCAGCAGAGAAATGCAGGCCCAGGTATTAGATAATATGGATTTGGAAAGAGAGCGCGGTATCACCATTAAGGCGCAGACCGTGCGTACTATTTACAAGGCAAAGGATGGAGAGGAATACATCTTTAATCTGATTGATACTCCCGGACATGTGGACTTTAATTACGAAGTTTCCCGAAGCCTGGCTGCCTGTGAAGGTGCAATTTTAGTAGTAGATGCTGCTCAGGGAATTGAAGCACAGACGCTGGCAAATGTGTATCTTGCCATTGATCATGATCTGGATGTTATTCCGGTAATCAATAAGATTGACTTACCTAGCGCAGAGCCACAGCGTGTCATTGCAGAAATTGAAGATGTCATCGGTCTGGAGGCAGAGGATGCACCACAGATTTCCGCAAAGAACGGCCTGAACATTGAAGATGTGTTAGAGGCAATTGTAAAAAAAGTTCCTGCACCGAAGGGAGATGCCCTGGCTCCGTTGCAGGCACTGATCTTTGACTCTATTTATGATTCCTATAAAGGCGTTATCGTATTCCTTCGCGTTATGGAAGGTACGGTAAAGAAGGGTACCAAAATTAAGATGATGGCTACCGGTGCAACGGCAGAGGTAGTAGAACTCGGTATTTTCGGACCGGGTCAGTTTATCCCTTGTGAGGAACTGTCCGCCGGTATGGTAGGCTATATTACCGCCAGCTTAAAGAATGTAAAAGACACCCGTGTGGGTGATACGGTTACCGATGCGGACCGTCCGTGTACAGAGCCGCTGCCGGGTTATAAGAAGGTAAACCCGATGGTATACTGCGGTATGTACCCTGCAGACGGTGCCAAGTATCCGGATTTGCGTGATGCACTGGAAAAACTCCAGTTAAATGACGCTTCCCTATTTTATGAGCCTGAAACCTCCATTGCGTTAGGTTTTGGTTTCCGTTGCGGTTTCCTTGGTCTTCTTCATCTGGAAATTATTCAGGAGCGTCTGGAGCGAGAGTACAACTTAGACTTAGTGACTACCGCACCGAGTGTTATTTATAAGGTATATAAAACCGATGGGGAAGTGATTGACATTACCAATCCTTCCAATCTGCCGGACCCATCGGAAATTGAACATATGGAGGAACCGATGGTTTCTGCGGAAATCATGGTAACTACTGAATTTGTGGGCGCAATTATGACCCTGTGTCAGGAGCGGCGTGGTGTTTATCTTGGTATGGAATACATGGAGCAGACCAGAGCACTGCTCCGTTACGAGCTTCCGCTAAATGAAATTATTTATGATTTCTTTGATGCGCTGAAGTCCCGGACCAAGGGATATGCGTCCTTTGACTATGAATTAAAGGGTTATGTTCCGTCCAACCTTGTGAAATTAGATATTCTGATTAACAAGGAAGAAGTGGATGCC
>JAZQJL010000286.1:0-1777 GCA_045541595.1 Lachnospiraceae bacterium
ATGTACAGC
This sequence comes from Lachnospiraceae bacterium, assembly GCA_045541595.1. Classification (GTDB taxonomy): domain Bacteria; phylum Bacillota; class Clostridia; order Lachnospirales; family Lachnospiraceae; genus SIG299. The sequence continues at coordinate 10 of JAZQJL010000286.1, forward strand.
ACCTGTACCATAAATAAAGAAGAAAATGAAGAACAGGCAAGAGAAATCTGTCAAAAATACGGGTTTTCTCCGGCACTGGATGCAACGGCGGTGCCGGAAGCCTTAAGAGCAGATGTGCAAGAGGGAGCTTTCTTGCAGTTGCTTCCCGGCATACATGCCTGCGACGGATTTTTTATTGCCAGACTGAAAAAAACAAAGTAAAAGGACGATATATGACAGAGAGAATCGACGTTAAATCAATGACAATCGAAGAACTGAAAACACTTTTGGCAGACTGGGGTGAAAAGTCCTTTAGGGCAACACAGATTTTTGGCTGGTTGCATGAAAAGAGGATTTCTTCTTATGAAGAAATGTCCAATGTTTCAAAAGCTCTGCGGGAAAAGATGGAAGAAGAGTGTGAACTTACAACAGTAAAGGAAGTAGACCGTTTAGAATCTTTGGACGGGACAAAGAAGTTTTTGTTTGAACTTTCCGACGGACAGGCCATTGAAAGTGTTTTGATGAAATATCATCACGGAAATTCCGTATGTATTTCTTCCCAGGCCGGTTGCCGGATGGGATGTCGGTTCTGTGCCTCTACGTTGGGCGGACTTATCCGTAATTTAAAGGCTTCCGAAATGCTGGAGCAGATTTATGAAATTGAGCGAATCACCGGAGAAACCGTCTCCAATGTAGTTGTAATGGGCACGGGAGAGCCAATGGATAATTACGATAATTTTATCCGGTTTGTCCGTATTCTCTCCGCAAAAGAAGGTAAAAATATCAGTGTAAGAAATATTACGGTATCCACCTGCGGTATTGTGGAGAACATGAAGCGGCTGGCAGAAGAAAACCTGCCTCTGACTCTTGCACTTTCGCTTCATGGACCAAATGATGAAGTACGTAAGCAGTTGATGCCGGTGGCAAATAAATATAAGCTGGAGGAAGTGTTAGCAGCTTGCGATTATTACTATGAAAAAACTTCCCGACGGATTACCTATGAATACAGTCTGGTGGAAGGGGTCAATGACTCGGCGGAATGTGCCGGAGAGCTGGCGAAGCGTCTAAAAGGCAAAAACTGCCATGTAAATCTGATTCCGGTAAATCCGATTAAAGAACGGGATTTTAAGAAGTCCAGAAATGCTGCGATTCAAAATTTCAAAAATATACTTGAAAAAAATCGAATAAACGTTACAATAAGAAGAGAGATGGGCTCAGATATTAATGCGGCTTGCGGTCAGCTAAGACGAAGCCACACAATCAAAGACACTGTAAAGAGAGAGGAGGAGTAGCCTTGGAATCATTTGCAATAACTGACATCGGCAGCCGCCGTGAAGTAAATCAGGACTATGTATATTGTAATGATGACGCAGTTGGCTTATTACCGAATCTTTACATAGTTGCTGACGGTATGGGCGGACATAAAGCAGGAGATTTTGCTTCCAGGTTTTGTGTCAACGAGTTTGAAAAAGAATTAAAAGAACAAAAAGCCAGAACGGTAATCGGTTCTATGGAAGGGGCTATCCGCCAGGTTAACGAGCGCTTATTAAAAGAGGCGGCGGCAGAACCGGAATATGAGGGTATGGGAACTACTTTTGTGGCGGCCTGTGTTTCCGAGGGAAATTTGTTTGTGTTAAACATTGGTGACAGCCGTTTGTATATTTTAAATGAGACCGGCACAATCCGACAAATCACCCAGGACCATTCTTTGGTGGAAGAAAAAGTTCAGCGGGGAGAAATCGACCGTAAGGATGCCAAAAATCATCCGGAAAAGAATGTGATTACAAGA
>JAZQJL010000287.1:0-4348 GCA_045541595.1 Lachnospiraceae bacterium
CTTAGATATTCTAAGATTAAAAATATGCCACTGTAACATCTGCTTTATAAAAATAAAAATTACATTTACAAGCTACTATACCGGAAGTTATTTCTTTGTTAATGCTTCAACAATGTTTTTTTCAATATATTCTACTCTGTCAAAAACCAGTCCTTTCCGTGGTCGTTTTTGTTCATTAAATACTCAAACTGGTCTTCTTTGCTCTCGCAGCCTGCATTGACTCTTGGTGCAATTCCTAAAGGTTTAAAAAGATATTCGTTAGCAAAATCAAGCACATTCATTCCACTTGTAATTCTGATAATTCCCAAAAGGATTTGAACACCGAGAGTGTGATATCTGAATTCATTAGTGATACCTTTGCGGCCACCCAAAACATCCAATGTTGTCAGTGTCCAATCTTCTGATGTACAAACCTTTGTCCAAGGTTCACTCTTTCCCTTATAGGGTGCTGTCATTGTAAGCAAATGTTTGATTGTAACTTGAAATATTGTTTGCTCTCCTCTTTTTGGAGTGTAGATTACCTTGTAATAGTCCATTACAAAGTCGTCTACACTTTTTATTAAACCTTGGTCGATGGCAATACCTATCAGCAATGATGTTACCGATTTAGTTACACTCATTACATTCATTGTATCGTCCTTTTTTAAACCATCTCTATACTCTTCAATTTGAAGGATATTATCTTTATAGGCTACAATCTGTTTTATGTTACTAACGTTTTTACTTGAATAAGTATCTAAAACTTTCTTCATCAAAGCTTCCTCCTGTAAAGCAGTAAAAATCATATTATTTGGACGTCCTGTAATAAGCCTAAGTGAATTAAAAATTAATTTCAATAGTTTTCTTTAATTCTTCCATCCCGTCTTCAACAAGTCCTGTTTCAATGAAACCTAACGATTTATAAACGTGCTTTGCCTGCTCGTTTCCGATAGAAACGCCGGTGTAGATTTCCTTTGCACCAAAAGTATTTCTTAAATACTGAATTCCCTGTTTTAGTGCTTCTTTTCCGTAACCTTTGTTTTGATACTTCTTGTCTATCAGAAACTTCCACAGGGTATATTGGTTTCTGGCTTCGTAATAGCCGAGCATGATAAAGCCAACTAACATATTGTCTGCATATATGGCAAACGGAAAGGCCGTTTCACGGTATACATAAGCCTGTGCCAGAGAAGCCGCTGTTGAAGATACATAGCCTTTTTGATGGTCAAAAACACCCAATGCCAAAACTTCTTCCAAATTCTCTTTTGTTATTTCGTGTAATTCAATCAAAGCAATGACACTCCTTCATATTGTTTTGTTTTCAGACATTACTATTTGTAATATTTTACTTTTTCTATTGAATAATTCAACATTCTCTGCTATGATATTAAACATGGAAACTTAAGCAAGGCGGCTCGCCCTCCACAGGAGGGAAACAAAAAACCCTCCAGACGTAAGAAAGGAGGGATGCCAATGTTTGTTACATATGCGGATTTAATCCAATTTGTGATATTATTGGTTGCCCTTGTAGGTTTGTGCCATCAAATCTTCAAGGACAAAGAAGATTAGCCGCCATTGTGCCACCAATGACGGCTATTTAAAATAGCTAATCATTAAGGGCGAACCGCTTCGGGTTTCCCTCTTTGATTTAAATATAAATGATGGAAAGTAACTTGTCAAGTTACATTTAAAATCAGCTCATCATTTTCATCTCTAATAACTCTTTTTTCAGCATAATTATCTCATTCGTGCGGTATTCCTCATAAAACCCGCATTTCAAAAATAACTTAGCAGCAGGGTTATCAATTGCAATATTATCATAAAGAACCGCTATTCCATGTGCTTTGGCAGCATCACACAGCATCCGCAGACCTTGCTCGCCAAACCCTTTGCCACGGTATTTTGCATGCACGATAACATCCGCAATATACTTCTGTTCTTCTTCGTCGTAGTGATATGCTATTTCCCCTACAAATTCACCGGTACTTGCATCCTGCAAATATTTATAAAACCGTTTTCCGTCCGGATGTGCAATCCAGTAATCATACCATTCCGGCCAGTTCTCCTCCGGAAAAGGAATGGTTCCTCCCCAGTTGTGGTTGTAGGACATAGTTTCTTCATCCGCCATAAACATTTTACGGAACCATAAATCATCCGGCTTTGGACTATATAAAATCATTTTCGCTCCCTCTTACAACACTTTCTTCCATTTTTTCATCCATTAACGAGTATACCAAAGCACAGCGAATATTACAATTGCAAACACTAAGTAACGGAAGAGAGAACGCCATCCTCAATATGCATAATTCGATCCGCATATTCTGCCATCTGACGGTCGTGGGTTACCATAATAATGGTCTGGTTATATTTCGCGGAGGCTTTCTTTAAAATACTTGCCACCTCCAGGGCATTCTCCACGTCCAGATTTCCGGTTGGCTCATCTGCAAACACAATGGCAGGCTCTGCCACCAGTGCCCTCGCAATGGCGGTTCTCTGCTGCTCTCCACCGGACATTTCCTGCGGGAATTTTTTCTTACAATGCAGAATTCCCAAATCCTCCATCAAAGCATTTACCTTATCGGTATCTGCTTTTTTTCCATCCAGATGCAACGGCATAATAATATTTTCATAGGCTGTAAACTCCGGAAACAAGTTATAGTCCTGGAAAATAAATCCGATACGTTTTCTACGGAAAGTTGACAGCTTTGCATCGCCCATATGGAGCATGTCCTGCCCTTCTATTTCCAACACCGGCGGATTCTCTTTACTTTTGTCCGGACGATCCACTGTTCCGAGGATTCGAAGCAGGGTGGATTTTCCCGAACCGCTCTTACCGATGATTGCAATAAACTCCCCTCTATGAAAGGTTACATCCGCCTGCTTCAAAGCCTGCACCAGACCGGTTCCGCTGCCGTAGCTCCGCTTTATATTTTTTGCTTTTAATACAACTTCCATCATCAACCCTCCTGTTCTCTATCATCCAAGGCTGCGATTGCGCCACGGGATACCAGATACCTGGTCAGCACATGTAGCAATATCATAAGCACCAACACCACCAGATATACGGACCATTGGCCTGTTTCTGCATTTTCCGTAATGTCCCGGGTATACTGATAAAGCTTCACACCATATACCGGCAAAACGGCAAGCCAGATCCATCTTGCCTCATAAAGTCCCTGCCAAAGATTCATATTCCGAAGCTGCCTCTTTTCCATTCCAAGCATCCGAAGGCGCCGCATACGGTCTCCCTGGAAAGTAAAACCGGCCTGGACGAAATTTGCCCGAAGAATCAGGAAAAACGCAGTCAACAACACAAAAAACATTCCATATAAAATCAGACTGTTCACCCACTCGCTCAAGGCCTTTTGTAATCGCTCATAATTTGCTGCACCACTGGCCCCCTCTGCCATCAGAAGCCGGGTACACTGTTTCACTGTCAGATTGTAATCAGATAACGGATTCAGGGTAAGGTCAATCCAGTTGTAAACAGCTTCCGCTCCCTCCACCTTTGCAATTTTCTGTGCCAGTTGCTCTGAGCCCACCAGATAAAGGTGTCTGTTGAGCGTACCCCAGCTGTTTCCTCCGTCCATATTTGCACCTGCAGCATCAACGGCAAGACTCGGCCTTTGGGCCGGATAGTACTCCGATTCTACCTCTGTCTGAGGAATTACGGCAGCCACCGAAACCTCCACCTTTTCCTCTCCCGCCACAATCCACAGGGAATCTCCCGGTTCTATCAAAAGGCCCGGTTCGTTATTGATGAGAAATACCTGCTTACCGGCAGCAAATGCCTCATAGTCCATCCGCTCATTGCCCCAGGCTTCATAATACAGGTCAAAAATCCGTTTTCCTTCCTGCGGGAACCAACCGGTATAGCCAAAGTACAGACTGTTTTCCGGCAACACCTCATCCATCCGGTCCTCCCACAGCGCCTGCTTGTCCGCATCACCGGTTATGTATCTTTTGCTAACCACTACATTGCGTAGGTTTGTAATATATGGGTCCTCCTGCATATTTTCCCACTCAAACAGATGGGCATCATCCTTAATACCATAGGTATAAGATACCACTCCCGGAATTTCCTCCAGCAACGTGAAAAATTGGTCAGAAAAGCCCTCGCTTAGCTGTAAGCCTCCGTGCTGATAGGGCACCGTTGTCATCCAGCTTCCCTTCTCCCAAATGTATTCTCCGGATTCCTTATATTCCTCCGCCATTCTATAGTATCTAAAGTCCGGATATTCTTCCCTTATTTCCCGGTATGTCTCATACTGCTCCCACAACTCCAGGCCGCAGAACATCAGTAATGCCGTAAACAGGATACTGACCAGACTCCCTAGCAGATTACGGAGCCGGAATACTCTGTGCTCCC
>JAZQJL010000288.1:0-1564 GCA_045541595.1 Lachnospiraceae bacterium
TCGTAACCGGAGAAAATCATACGGATTACCCAGAAGAAGATAATGTCGTAACCGGTAACTAATACGTCGGTTGGATAGAAGTACTCTAAATCCTTGGTCTTTTCCGGCCAGCCAAGTGTAGAGAATGGCCATAACGCGGAGGAGAACCAGGTATCTAAGGTGTCCGGATCCTGTTCCATATGCGTGCATCCGCACTTTGGACATACGCTTGGTGCATCCTTTGTCTTAGCAACAACTACTTCACCACACTTCTGGCAGTAGTACGCAGGAATTCTGTGACCCCACCATAACTGTCTGGAAATACACCAGTCACGGATATTATCTGTCCAGTTATAGTAGGTCTTTTCCATACGTTCCGGAATTAAGGTGATTTCTTTATTCTTAACAGCTTCTACTGCAGGCTTGATAAGTTCGTCCATCTTTACGAACCACTGTGGCTTAATCAGTGGCTCAACGGTGGTCTTACAACGGTCATGGGTACCTACGTTATGGGTGTAATCTTCTACCTTTACAAGTAAGCCCATTTCGTCAAGTTCTGCAACGATCTGCTTTCTTGCTTCGTATCTGTCCATGCCTTCAAACTTGCCGCCGTTTGCATTGATGGTGGCATCGTCATTCATAATATTGATTTCCGGCAGGTTGTGACGCTTGCCAACCTCGTAGTCGTTCGGGTCATGGGCAGGAGTAATCTTAACTACGCCTGTACCGAAATCCTTTTCTACGTAAGTATCAGCAATAATCGGAATTTCACGGTCAACAAACGGAACCTTTACCGTCTTACCAACGAGATGTGCATATCTTTCATCTTCGGGATGAACCGCAACCGCAGTATCACCAAGCATGGTTTCCGGTCTGGTGGTTGCAAACTGCAGGAAGTCATTGGTACCTACTACCGGATACTTAATGTGCCAGAAATGGCCTGCCTGCTCTTCGTAAACTACTTCTGCATCGGAAATGGAAGTATGACAAACCGGACACCAGTTAATGATTCTGGAACCCTTGTAGATGAGGCCCTTGTGGTGCATCTTACAGAATACTTCTTCTACGGCTGCATTACAGCCTTCATCCATAGTGAAGCGCTCTCTGTCCCAGTCACAGGAGGAACCCAGCTTCTTTAACTGGCTGATGATTCTGCCGCCGTACTCTCTCTTCCAGTCCCAGGCACGCTCTAAAAATCCTTCGCGGCCGAGGTCTTCCTTGGAGATGCCTTCTTCCTTCATTTTTTCAATAATCTTAACCTCTGTTGCAATGCTGGCGTGGTCGGTACCAGGCTGCCACAGAGCGTTGTAACCCTGCATTCTCTTAAAACGGATTAAAATATCCTGCATGGTGTTATCCAGTGCATGACCCATGTGAAGCTGGCCGGTAATGTTTGGCGGCGGAATCACAATGGTAAACGGTTTCTTTGTTTCATCCACTTCTGCATGGAAATACTTCTTTTCAGCCATTTGGAATACAATCTGTCTTCAATGTCTTTTGGATCATAGTTCTTTGCTAATTCTTTTCTCATATTAGACCTCCTTTATCAACGTAAAAAGACCCGCCATCCTAAAAGGACGACGGG
>JAZQJL010000289.1:0-9130 GCA_045541595.1 Lachnospiraceae bacterium
CATTGCAAGAGAAGAAGTGGCAGACTACATCTTTGAAAAGGTGGCGAAAGTACTTCGCTCTGCCAACATTGAGTATGTAAAGTGGGACATGAACCGTCCGCTTGCCGATATTGCCAGTGCGGCTCTTCCAAAGGAGCGCCAGGGCGAAATTTTCCATCGTTACGTACTGGGTGTTTATCGCATGCAGGAACGTTTAATCACGGAATTTCCGAATCTGCTGCTTGAGAACTGCTCCGGCGGTGGCGCAAGATTCGATGCAGGTATGTTATATTACAGTCCGCAGATTTGGTGTTCTGATGATACGGATGCCATTGAGCGTCTGGCAATTCAGGAGGGCACAGCGCTGATTTATCCGCTGTCCGCCATGGGCGCCCATGTCAGCGACTGTCCAAACCATACGGTAGGCAGAAGCACACCATTCGCAACCCGCGGCATGGTGGCGTTGGCCGGAACCTTCGGCTACGAGCTGGATATTACCAAAATCAGTGAGGAAGAAAGAAACCAGATTCCGGAGCAGACCGCAATGTACCACAAGTACAACGACCTGGTCCGCACCGGTGATTACTACAGAATGGCTTCCTATCAGGAGAACCATTATTACGATGCTTACATGGTGGTTTCCAAGGATAAGAAGGAGGCGCTGGCAACTTACGTGATGGTGAAGCGCCGTCCGAATCCGCGCAGCCGCAACTTAAAGTTCTTAGGCTTAGATCCGGAAAAGACTTATCGCATTGAAGGTCAGGACAGAACCTATCTCGGCAGCACTCTGATGAATGCAGGTATCTTCGTGGAAGATATGTGGGGTGACAATCAGGCGCAGCTGATTCATATTGTAGAGGCGTAACGTTTACTTGGGCCGGAAACTGGTTGTACCAGTTTCCGGCCTTTTGAATTTCTCGTGCAAGGTTTCTCTTCCGACACATCACCAAAAGAGACCGGCTTGGAGCCGGCGGGAAAGCCCTGAACGTCGCAAACCGAAACTTGGAGCAAAAGACGCAGAATGTGGCTTGGGGTGCGACATCCCCGATGGAAGTACGGGTTTGAGCATATTTTGTTTCTGGCATTCGGCACTTTTTCGGCAGGCTCCAAGGGGAAGGGAGCTTTTGAAGAGGGATATTCTCGCCGGTTCAGCTATTTGTCTGAAGTGGCAATTGATACAAAGTGTCTTGGGTATTTGTGCGGTTTCAAAAAAGCGCGCAGCGCTTTGGAGAAAAAAGAGGAGGGCATCTCGGACAACTTGTTGTCTGCGAGTGCCTCCCTCTTTTTTCGGAGGTACGTCCATAGGACGTTTTGAAGCCGCACAAATAAAATTACTCTTTCACATACAGCCACCGAGTTATAGTGAACCGGTGAGAGTATCCCTCAATTAAAAGAAAGCTCCGGACACCTTGGCAAGCACCCGTAAAAAGTGGCTGAGTCGGAAACAAAATATGCTCAAACCATTCATCGGGGATGTTGTGGAGAAGAGTAAATATTGCTTAAACGATTAAGCTAATAGGAGTTGACAATTTAGTTTGATTAGGCTAAGATTAACTTAATAAGATTAATTTCTAATAAAATTTAAGTGATTAATAAAAGAAGCATAGGTGCAGGGAGGTTCATAAAATGGCGAAATCAGTAAAGATGTCCGATATCGCAGAACGGCTGAATGTCAGTACAGTTACGGTTTCCAAGGCATTGTCCGATCAAAAGGGTGTCAGCGATGAAATGCGTAATAAAATAAAAAAATTAGCTTTAGAAATGGGTTACCAAAAACCGATTGCGAAGCAGGAAGATCGTAGCCGCAGTTTTAATGTGGGTGTTATTGTGCCGGAAGACTACATTGAAAAGTATCAGACATTTTACTGGGAGATGTATCAGGAAATTAATATGGCTGCCGTTAAGAATAACAGCTTTGTTATGCTGGAAGTACTGAATGCGGCAGATGAAAAAGCATCGATTCCTCCAAAGCTTTTAAAGGAAAATAAAATTGACGGCTTAATCGTGCTGGGCGGTCTTCAGAGCAATTACCTGAAGATGATTAAGGAGCACTACGCAACACCTACGGTGTATCTGGATTTTTATGATCCGACCATTAAGGAAGACTGCGTAATTTCCAACAGCTTCTACGGAACTTATACATTGACAAACTATTTATTTGATAAAGGTCATACCAATATCGGATTTGTGGGAACCGTGTTGGCAACCAAGAGTATTACGGACCGTTACTTAGGTTACATGAAATCCCTGATGGAGCATGGCGAAAAAATCCGGGAAGACTGGGTGCTGGATGATCGTGACAGCGACCGTCATAATTTCCAGAAATTCCTGTTGCCGGAAGAGATGCCAACGGCTTTTGTCTGCAACTGCGACACCATTGCCAGCTGGCTGATCCGGGAATTAAACCAGGCCGGTTACCGTGTGCCGGAGGATGTTTCTGTCGTGGGCTTTGACGATTTCCTTTATCCGGGTCTTTGTAATGTGCCTATGACCACTTATGCGGTAAATATGACAAAAATGGCAGAGACGGTAGTAAAACTTCTGATTAGGAAAATGAACGGTGGCGAAACCAGTGAAGGTATGCATCTGATAGAGGGCCGGTTTATTGAGAGAAAGAGTGTAAAAGCAATTTAAAACAGTTTCGGGGAAAACTTATGGAAGAAAGAGGTAGGATGAGTCCTACCTCTTTCTTTCTCTGTATGCAGCCGGCGTCCAGCCGGTTATTTTTTTGAAGTGATGGATAAACTGGTTTGTATTCTCGTATCCCACCTGATAGCTGATTTCGTGAACTTTTAAGTTGGTTTCCGTTAAAAGGACCTTGGCCTTTGTAATGCGGGCGCCGTGAAGGTACTGCAACGGAGGCAGGTCGAAGTTTTCCCGGAATTCCCGGCAAATCCGGTAACGGTTGACGCCGAACAGGGACTCCAAACCTTCTAAGGTAATATCTTTAAAGAAGTTATCATCCAAATACTCTCTCAGCTGCCGCAGGTAATCCGGCAGGTCGTTGCCGGGTTCGGTGGCAGTGGAGAAATCGATAAGCTCAGACAAAAAGTCGGTCAGTACCCGGTGGAACGTAAACGGGGAAACGAAGGCGGTGCCCATTGGCAGTAAGGGACGCAGGTAGGAGTTTAAGCCGGAGGAGGACAGGGAGGAAATGTAAAGCCCATCCAGTCGGAGCAGCTCTTCATAATAGCACAACGCCGGAGAACCATTAAAATAAAGCAAGTCGTATTCTAAATTAGTGCCGGCGGCAAAGGAGAAGCCTTCTCTTCCGTCGAACAAAACAAAGGAATTGCCGGACAGGGCATACTGATGCCGGCCGAAGGTAATTTGGCCGTTGCCCCGGGCAACATAGAGGAGGCCGTAGGTAGGCAGCGGATGGAAGCTTAAGTGAAGGCCGGCAGGCATGCTGATGTGGCCGGAGGCCTGAGGATAGAATAAATAAGCGGATAAACTACCATCCATAGTGGTATTTTTAGGTAAATAGTAAGTTACGGGCACAGATGTTGTGGTGTTTGGAATTTCAACCAATGCGTGCATGAGTAAGTGTACAAAATCCATAATTGCCTCCTTGTGACAAAATAATAACGATATTTCTTATGAAAATTGTGTAAAATGCATTAACAAGAAAATTGTTTTGCACATCAAGAATCATAACTATAATAGCATAAAGAGTTAATAAAATCAAGCTTATTTAACTTAATTTAACCTAAAAGTTAACTAACCACTTAATTCGCTTACAAAAAACAAGGATGAAATTTGTGCAATATGCATAAAAGAAACAGATAAAATTTAGTGAAAACAAAGAAACAAACAAAAAAATCAAGAAAGAGAGATTGAAAACAAGAATCAGTGATGATTAAATCAAAATATGTAGTAAAATTAAATTACTTTATGAATGGGTTTGGGAGAAGTGTGCCCGGGAGGGGAGCACACTTCTCAATATAAACAAAGGAGGTTTCCGTGAAAGTGACAATGAAAAAAGAAATGGAACAGCATTTAAAGGAAACACTGTTGCCGTTCTGGGAAAAATTAAAGGATGACACTTACGGTGGTTTCTATGGCTTCATGGGAACAGACTTAAAGGTAGAGAAGGAAGCAGAAAAGGGCTGTATTTTAAACAGCCGTATTCTTTGGTTTTTCTCCAATGCATATCTTACATTAAAGGATGAAAGCATCAAACCGTACGCGGACCACGCATTCCGCTTTCTGGTGGATTGCTGCTTAGACCGTAAAGAGGGGGGCGTGTTCTGGTCCCTGGATTATAAGGGTCAGCCGTTAGACACCACGAAGCATACATACAATCAGGCATTTGCAATTTATGCCTTGTCTTCTTATTATGATGCCTTCCGTGAAGAGGAAGCATTACAGACCGCCACCGATTTGTTCCGGCTTATTGAAATCAAGTGCCGTGACGAATACGGCTACAAGGAAGCCCAAAGCAGAGAGTTCTACAATGTCAGCAACGATAAGCTTTCCGAAAACGGTGTTATGGCAGACCGTACCATGAATACACTGCTTCATGTGTTTGAAGCATACACGGAATTATACAGAGTAACCAAGCGTCCGGAAACGGCAGAGCGCTTAAAATGGATGTTAGACACCATTGCTACAAAAATCTACAATCCAAAGCTGAAGCGTCAGGAAGTGTTCTTCGACAATAACATGAATACATTGATTGATCTTCATTCCTACGGACACGATATCGAAACCGCATGGCTGGTGGACAGAGGCCTTTCGGTACTTGGCGATGAAAACTACAAACGTAAGCTGGCGCCTATTAACGAAGCGCTGGAAGATAAGATTTATGAAGTTGCTTATTATAATCATTCCTTAGCTAATGAGTGCGAAAAGGGCGTGGTTGATGAAAAGAGAATCTGGTGGGTGCAGGCGGAGGCGGTAGTCGGTTTCTACAATGCCTGGGAAAAGCGTCCGGCAGAAACCCGTTTTAAAGAAGCGGCAGAGGATATCTGGGGCTTCATCAAAGAACATGTGGCAGATGCGAGAAAGGGAAGTGAATGGTTCTGGTGCACCGACAAGTTCGGTAATCCTGCCATGGAGCGTCCAATCGTGGAGCCATGGAAGTGTCCGTACCATAATGGAAGAATGTGTATGGAAATTATCCGCAGAGCAAAATAAGTGAGAATAGAGGAACCTGAAACATGATTCATGCAAAGTATTTTGAGGAAGTAAAGAAGCAGGAAGAGCTGCTTGCCAAGAAGAACAGTATAGACACAAGCTTTTACAACGGCATTTTCGACCGGTATGAAAATCCGGTTTTAACAAGAGACCATGCTCCGATTATTTGGAGATACGACATTGATGCAGAAACCAATCCGTTTTTTGAAGAGCGCCTGGGCATCAATGCGGTAATGAACTCCGGTGCCATTGAGTTAAATGGAAAATACTACCTGGTAGCCAGAGTAGAAGGTGCCGACAGAAAGTCCTTCTTTGCAGTGGCAGAAAGCGATAAACCAACGGAAGGTTTCCGTTTCTGGGATTTTCCTGTGGTACTTCCGGATACCTGTCCGGAGGAAACCAACGTATATGACATGCGCCTTACAAAGCATGAAGATGGTTATATTTACGGAGTGTTCTGTTCCGAAAGCAAGGATCCGAATAATAAAGATTTATCCGCAGCGGTTGCCGCAGCGGGCATTGTAAGAACAAAGGATTTAAAAACCTGGGAAAGACTTCCTAACCTGGTAACCCTTCGTTCTCCGCAACAGAGAAACGTGGTACTTCATCCGGAATTTGTAAACGGAAAGTACGCATTTTATACAAGACCAATGGATGACTTTATTGAAACAGGCTCCGGCGGTGGCGTCGGCTTTGGTCTGTGTGAGGATATTACCAACGCGGTGGTGGATGAAGAAGTAATGACAAGCCGCCGTAAATATCACACCATAACCGAGGCAAAGAACGGCGCAGGCGCAGTTCCTATCCGCACGGAAAAAGGCTGGATTCACATCGCCCACGGCGTAAGAAATACAGCAGCAGGCTTACGATATGTCATCTACGCTTTTGCTACCGATTTAAACGACCCATCCAAGGTGATTGCAGAGCCGGCAGGCCTGTTAATCGGACCGAGAGGACCGGAGCGGGTCGGCGATGTATCCAATGTGGTATTTACCAATGGTGCCATCGCATTGGATAACGGTGAAGTTTATATCTACTACGCATCCAGCGACACAAGACTTCATGTGGCAGGAACCACCATGGACCGCCTTGTGGATTATGTGTTCAATACACCGGAAGATCCGATGAGAAGTCCGGATTGTGTAAAGCAAAGATGCGAGCTGATTGAGAAGAATAAGGCGTTACTTGCGAAGCAGTAAGGCATTCCGTGAAAGAAGGAAGGAACAAAAATGAAAAAGAAATGGATTTGGATGGCACTGTTAGGACTCTTGATTCTGGCGGGCTGTAACAATACAACAGGAAATCAGGGAGATGACCAAACTATGGAAGAAGAAACACCGACAGGAACGGCAACACCAACACCAACGCCGTTTGTTCCGGAAGTTTTGGGCGTGTTCGAAGCAGAAGAAGCAAAACTTACCGGTAACGTAAAGGTGACAAAAGATTATGTGGAAGGCTTCCAGACAGTGGAAACCGACACCTGCACCTTTGTGGTAACGGTGGAGAAAGAAGGCTTCTACGATCTGATTTTCCGTCTTGCCAGCACCAGCGGTGAAAAAACAAATCCGGTTTCTGTAGACGGGGCACCCGTTGGAAACATTTATGTAAATAAAACATATTATCAGGAATCCGTCATTAACCGTGTGTGGTTCACACCGGGGGAGCATACGGTATCCGTGGGTGTGTCCTGGGGATGGATTATTTTAGACAAACTTACGGTGCAGACCTCTGCTCCTCTGCCGGATGATTTGTATCGGGTAGAGGCAAAGCTCATCAATCCGAAAGCTACCGATGAGGCAAAACGTCTGATGAGTTTTCTTACAGATATCTACGGTGAAAAGATTTTATCCGGTCAGTATTGTGATGAAGGTGCTTACGGAAAGGAAATGCAGGTGGTTCAGAATACAACAGGCAAACAGCCGGCAATCCTCGGCATGGACCTGATGGATTACACCCTGGTAAACCAGGCGCACAACTCATCCAAAGCAGTGGTAAAGAGTGCAACGGCATACTGGGAAAAGGGCGGCATCATTGCTCTTCAGTGGCACTGGAACACACCGGTGGAATATGCAAGAAATGAGTGGTGGGGAACCTTCTATACCGACAGCACCACATTTAATTTACAGAAAGCAATGAACGGTCAGGACCAGGCAGGTTATGATGCGTTAATGAAAGATATTGAAGCCATTGCCCAGCCGCTTTTAGAGTTGCAGGCTGCAGGCATTCCGGTTCTTTTCCGGCCTCTGCATGAAGCCAGCGGCGGGTGGTTCTGGTGGGGAGCATCCGGTCCGGAACCTTATAAGGAGCTGTGGATTCTTCTGTACGACAAACTGACAAACGAGTACGGACTGAATAACTTGATTTGGGTATGGAACGGTCAGGCGGCCGACTGGTATCCGGGTGATGAATACGTAGACATTGTGGGTGAAGATATTTACCCGGGCGAAAGGGTTTACACTTCCCAGATTGCAAAGTATCTGGAGGTGGCTGAGTACTCCAATGAGCGAAAGATGGTTTATTTAACCGAATGCGGATGTATTTTTGATCCGGACCTGGCAGTGAGAGACGGTGCCATGTGGGGAATGTGGGCAACCTGGCAGGGCGAGTTTGTCAGAAAGACCTCCGGTATGAAGGCTCAGATTTCCGAGCAGTACACCGAAGCATATATGATGAAGAAAGCATATGATCACGAGGCGGTTATTACACTGGATGAGATGCCGGACTTACAGACATATCCAATCAGTGAATCGTTCAACAAATAATTAGGAGGGCAACATGAAAGGAAAAGGCGTGTGGAAAAAGATACTGATCTTTGCAGCTGTAGCATTCGTGATATGGCTGGCATATCCGGGTCTTTACAAAGAATCCGGTGCACAGACTGACCTTAGCATGGATGAATTCGAGGATATTATCGGAACATATAATATTGACGATTCCATCTTAAGCTACAAAAACTATGTGGAACAGTACAGCGGGGCAGCTTATCCGTCTGCTGTAGTGGAAATTGGGGCAGATGATTGTGTTCGATATGAAGAGAACGGTGTGGCAACAGAGCCTGTGGTTTACACCGATTATAAAGGAATGGCGGGAAACAGCCTGCTGACAAGTGAAAACTCTTTAATCGAGTATGAAGTGGATATTACGGAAGAAGGTTTTTACAATGTTTCCTTTTTGTACTATCCGGTAGAAGGTAAGAACTCCGATATTGAAAGAAGCATTTTTGTTGACGGAACACTTCCGTTTAAAGAATTTTCCCTGACTACATTTTCCCGTGTGTGGACCAGCAATGTGAAAAACACCACCGTGGATGAAAACGGTGTTACCGTAAAGCTGTGGGAAAAGGATAACCAGGGTAACGACATTAAGCCGGGCATGATTGAAATTCCGGAATGGCAGAGCAGATATGTATATGACAGTGACGGTTACATTACCACACCGTTATCCGTATACCTTACAAAGGGTACTCACACCATCAGCGTGGTTTCCATTAAGGAACCAATGATGATTCACAAAATCGTATTAGACCATGCAGAGGAAACTCCTGCGTATGCAGATGTAAAGGCGGCCTGGGATGCTAAAGGAGCCAAGGATTCCTCCGGCAAGGTAATTACCATTGAAGCGGAATATGCCACAAAGACATCTTCCCAGATGTTATATCCGACACAGGATCAGGCGTCCGCAGACGTGGTTCCGGCAAGCGCAAAGGAACTGTTAAACAACACCATCGGCGGCAACTCCTGGAGACTGGTCGGCCAGTGGCTGGAATGGCAGTTTGATGTGGCAGAAAGCGGCTACTACGAAATCGCGCTTCACGACAAGCAGAACTTCAGCCGTGGTGTTGCCGTTTCCAGACGTATCACCATTGATGGCGAGGTTCCGTTTGCAGAATGGAATAATTACGAGTTTAACTATGAACAGAACTGGAGAACCGATGTCCTCAGTGACGTAACCGGCGAACCGTTTAAGGTTTATTTAGAGGCAGGAACCCACACCATCCGCATGGAAAACGTAC
>JAZQJL010000290.1:0-2879 GCA_045541595.1 Lachnospiraceae bacterium
CAACTCCTTGGCTCACAGAACGACATGGCTACGATCCGACTTGGTGAATTTTACGTTTCCGTAGATGGTACAAGATGCTATTACATTGACAGTGATACCAATGAATTTATCAAGGCAGTAAAGTAAGACAGAAGTTACACAGGATATAAGGGGTTAGCAGGCGTGAAAGAGAAAATCGAGAGACTTTCCAAAGGAATATTTGAATATGAAATGTCGGAACTGGCAGTGTCGGAAGCCAAGCTCAACATTGTGGTGGAGGCAGGTATCCGAAAAACCGGAAGCATCCGCATCACAAACGAAGCGGGCCGGCGTATGAAGGGCGTACTTTACGTTACCGGAAAAATTCTGGTCCTTGGAAGAACAGATTTTATCGGTACGGAATGTGAAGTAGAGTACGATGTGGATGCGTCCACGTTGCAGGCGGGAGAAGAGCATATCGGCACAATCAGTATTGTCAGTGACTGCGGCGAATGCCAGATTCCGTTTACCATTCATGTGGCAGAACCATCCGTACAAAGCTCGGTGGGAACTATCCGTGATTTATTCCAGTTCACCAACCTGGCACGCCTTAATTGGAAAGAAGCAGTAACTCTGTTCTCTTCCGGAGAATTTTCAAAAATTGTATTACAAAAAGAACCAAAATACCGCCCGGCGTATGAACGTTTGTCAAACGGAAGCGATATGTCACAGGCAATGGAAGAATTCCTTGTGCTGGTACATAAAAAAAAGCATTGCAGCTTCAGAATCGCTACTCCGGCGGCGGAATATGAGGCGGCAGACACTAATTTCATGGAAACGCTCACTGTAATAAAAGAGCAGTGGGGCTATATTAACATCAAAATAAAAGTAAATACACCATATCTTTCCCTGACAAAAGAGGAAATCACAACAGAAGATTTTGTAAACGGTCAGGCGGAAGTAGGCTTTGTAATCGAAGCGGAAAAAATGAAGCAGGGTGTATATTACTCCGAGCTTATTCTGACCGGCGGCAGAACAGAAATCCGCGTGCCGGTAACGGTCCGCAAGCATGGTGTGGGTGAAGAGGCCACTATGTTTGGCAGAAGTATGCACCGCTTGGAATACCGGTTAACAGACCTGTATTTACGATTCAGAAACAATGCCGTTTCCAGCGGAAATTATCTGGCAGAATCTGCCCGGCTGATAGAATCCATTCTTGCATTGCTTGACAAATGGGAATTAGAGAATACTGATCCTGCGGCCAAAGCAGGAATCGAAGATAAAAAATATTTATATGAATTATACCGTGCGTACCTTTCCATCGTGGGTGGAAGAAACCGTGGAATTGATGATTCCTATGAAATGATTTTAGGCAAAAAATCATATTTTGAGAGAAACAACCGGGTGTTCTACGGTGCGGTGCTTTATTTGGAGGCATTAAAATCCAGAGACAGAAAACAAGTGGAGGAATCGGCGGATGTCATCCGCAGATATTATGAGCAGGATAAAAAAGAGGATATCCTGTTATGGTTCCTGCTGTATATGGACAGACGGATGGAAAACAGCAAATCGCTGCGATTTGAAACCATTAAGAAGCATTGCGGTACCGGAAATATTAATCAGATTCTGGCATATGAGGCGGCGATACTTTGGAATTCGGAACAGGCGGTGGTATCCGGCCTCGGTAGCTTTGAATGCCGGGTAATGCAGTATCTGGTAAAATATAAGCTGGCAACGAAGGAAACCGCATTACAGTTTGCGTACCTGTCAGAAAAGAGCACGGAGGCAGAAGGCTTACAAATCCGTCTTTTAAAGAAGCTTTATGAGCAGTTTTCCCATAAAGACATTTTATATGCGTTATGCAAAAAAATGATCCGGAACAACTGCTGTAGCCTGTCTGACCATGCATTTTATGCGCAGGGAGTCCGTGACCAGCTCAGACTGGACCGTCTGCATGAGTATTATATAATAACGTTAGATAAAACGGCAAACCAGCTGATTGACCAGCAGGCGTTGCTGTATTTCAGTATGAGTAATTTCCCTATCGAAGAGGATGCTGCGTTTGTGTATTCCTATGTGGTGCGGAATAAAGACAGCAATCCGGCAATTTACCGTGCTTATTTAAAGAAAATGGAGCAGTTTGCCGTAAACCAGATGAAAGCAGGAATGATTTCCGGCTCGCATGCCGTGCTGTATGCAGATGTGCTTCGAGCTTCTATCATCGATAGGGAAATGGCCCAAATTTTGCCGGATATTATTTTTACTTATCAGGTGGAATGCAAAGACTCCAAAATGCAGAGTATTTGCGTGACCCATAAGGAAGAAAAGTCTGTGCAGATGGTACCGTTTGTTTTAAAGAACGGGGTGCGACAGGCACTGGTGCAGATATACACGGAAAACGCAGAGGTTTTCCTGGTGGATGAGCAGGGCCGCTATTATCTGATGAATCAGGAGGATAAAATCTTCCGCCTGATGCATGCGGAGGACTTTCTCGGAACCTGTTATGAAATCGGCAGTGATAACCGTAAATTGTTGCTCCATATGTGGGAGAAAAATAAGAATTATAACCGTCATGACGATATGATGATAGAACTGCAAAAGCAAATTTCCCAAATGGAAGGATTGCGGGCAGAAATAAGAAACAGTTGCGTAGTTTCCCTGGTGGACTATTACTATGACCATTACAATGTAGAACTGTTAGAAGCGTATTTAAACGCAGTTGATTTAAAACTATTGTCCACAAAAGACAGAGAAAAGATGCTGGAGATGATGATTCTCCGGGATATGTACGATAAGGTAATCGAAAGCGTGGAACTGTTCGGATGTTCCACCGGCATGCAGGCCAAGCGTCTTTCCAAGCTTTGCGTCCGCGGAATTTTCTCCCCTCAGGAAGAAAGAGACCGGGCAACGCTGCTTACCAT
>JAZQJL010000291.1:0-15167 GCA_045541595.1 Lachnospiraceae bacterium
GGAACGCTTTGTTTTGACCTTCCAAAGGGTAACAAAAATGTAGTGATTTACTTGCCGGCAGATGCTACCATCGTGCTTAAAAACTTTGAAATTAACGATACCTATGAACCGGTGGCCAAAAAGGAAAAGGTACTTTGGCTGGGGGACTCCATTACCCAGGGCTATGGTCCTTTGCGTTCTGCCCACACCTATGTCAGCGTGGCAAACCGCTTGCTAAATTATGAGGTGTTAAACCAGGGAATTGGTGGTTATGTGTATGATAAAAATGTGCTGATGCAGATGTTCGACTACAAGCCGGATAAGATTATTATTTCCATGGGAACCAACCAGTTTGGTACCGAAAGTATGGAAGACATCGAAGAATACTATAAGGTGCTGAGAGAAGTTTACGGAGATATACCGGTGCTTTGTATTCTCCCGATTTGGCGCGGGGATGTTCCGGAGGGACTGCCGACGTTGATTAAATTCTGTACCAATTTAAAGACGATTACAGAAAAATATGACAATATTACCGTGGTGGATGGCTTTAAACTGGTTCCGCATACGTCGGAATATTTTATAGATAATCTGCACCCGAATTGTCTCGGTTCTGAAATTTACGGAAGAAATCTGGTGCTGGCAATCGAAAAGGCTGGCTTCTAAAGAAGTTTGTTAAAGTCAATACATATGTTTATGGGATGAGGTGACAAAGAGATGGAAAAAAGGGGCTTTTTAAAGAACACCTGTAAAAAATTGATACAATGGTGTAAACAAAAAAAGGACAGAAGAAAGGAAAAAACCTACTATGAACCTCCGGAAAAAGGGAATTATTTTAATAACAGCCATTGCTCTTGCGGGTTCCGCGGCGGCTTGTGGAAAACCTGATGTAGCGGAAGAAAGCATTACGGGCACCGCAACTCTTTGCAACGTTGATACGGATACATTGCCATACAACGAGGAATCTATTTATCAGCAGCTGTTTGATAATAACAATAAAATCGAGGTGGAACTGGATGTTTCCGAAGAAACTTTAAAGCAGCTGCAAAAGGACTATGAAACCTATGAAAAAAAGGATTCCAAATCTCCGATTTACCGGGAAGCAAATTTAAAAATTACCATCACAACAAAGAAGGACAGCGTGACCTATGCCATTGACAACGTGGGCATCCGCATGAAGGGAAACACTTCCCGCACTGACTTTTATGACAAAACCGAAGGACAGTACAACCTGATTCACTTTAAGGTGGATTTTGGGGAGCGCACCTTTGCAACCCTGGAAAAGCTGGAACTGCGTTGGAATAAAAATGATGACAGCACCTATGTCCGGGAATACTACGCTTATGAAATGTATCGGGACTTCGGCGTGCCGGCTCCTCATATTAACCTGGCGACCATGGAGGTGGCCGGGGTACATCAAGGTGTATTTTCCATCTGTGAGCCGGTGGATAACGTTTTCATCGATAAATACGTGGCGAAGGTGGATCAGGGCGGCGATTTGTATAAATGTAACTGGGCCGGCGTGGGAGCCAATCTTACTACCGCATGCTCCATCGGCATTGAAGACGAGGAATCCGGTAAATTTTACAATTACGATTTAAAGACCAACAAAACAGAATCCAAACATACCAAAATGAAAAATCTTCTTGCGGTTTTAAACCGGAAGGGGGTAACCAAAGAAGATATCGCAAAGGTAGTGGACATGGACAAGTTCCTTGCTTTTGAAGCAGTAACATACTTTACGGGAAATCCGGACGATATCCGCAACGACTACAACAACTATTATATTTATTTCCTAAAAAGCTCCGGTAAGGCCATCTTCATTCCTTACGATGTGGACCGTGTCTTCGGACTGACCAAAGACTGGAATCCGACGGGAGATGCCATGACCGGTGTAAATCCGTTCAGTACCCGGGCGGAAAGTATGAACATTCCGCAGGAAAATCCGTTGTATATCCATACGGTAAATGCAGGCGGTTATTATGTGGAGGAATTCCGGGAGGTATTAAAGCAAGTGGCGGAAAGTAAGTGGCTGACCTTGGAACATTTTACAAAAGTGTATGAAACAGCCTATGCCCTTTACGCAGAGGATACCAAGCCGGACAAAACTTATGGAAATGCCCATAACCACAAGTTTAGCATGAGCCTGCAGGAATCTGCAGGGCTTGACAGTACCCGGGGAAACGCTTCCTTCAAAGACTATTTGGAGGCAAAGATGGCGGCCTATAAAAAGTATGTGAACTAAGGTCGGGAAAGAAAGGACACAACAGTATGAAGCTTTGGAAAAAACTTTTAATAGCTGCAGTAGCCATGGCTTTGGCGGCTTCATTGGCAGCTTGTGCAAAGTCCGGAACAACGAAAGATGCACAGAACGGTGCAACCGGGACGCCAACGCTTACCCCGAGTGCCACCCCAACTCCGGAAACAACACCGAGTGAGAAAACATTTCTTCCCACAGAAGACTATGTCCGTACCATCGGAAGAACCATGCTTGCCAAAGATTCCCTTTGGCTGGTACATTCCGGCACCGGCATGGAGTTTTCTTTTATCGGAACTTCTGCCACGATTAAAATCAAGCCGGACAGCAGTTTCATGACCCGCAGCAATCAGGCAAGAGTTGCTATTTATGTCAACGGGGAACGGGTGGTGGACGACATGGTGGATAAGCTGGAAAAAGTCTACACTGTATTTGAAAGCGAAACAGCCAAAGAATGCACCGTAAAAGTGGTGAAACTATCTGAGGCGGCCTATTCCACCTTTGGCATTACTGCCATTGAGGCTACCTGCATCGGCGACATTAAACCAACGGCGGGCAGTGACAAGCTGATTGAATTTATCGGGGATTCCATTACCTGTGGCTATGGTGTGGACGATCTGGATTCCGCCCATCATTTTTCCACCACTACGGAAGATGCTACCAAAACCTATGCGTACAAAACTGCAGAGAAGCTTGGGGCTGACTACAGCCTGGTTTCTTTCAGCGGGTACGGTATTATTTCCGGCTATTCCGGGGACGGAAACAAGCAGGAAGAACAGATTGTTCCGAAGTTTTATGATAACATGGGTAATTCCTCCGGAACCTATCTGGCAGATTATGTGGCGCAGGAAACCGCATGGGATTTTGCAAGGCGTCAGCCGGACGCGGTTGTCATCAATTTGGGAACCAATGATAACAGCTATGTCAAAAGTGATGCAGCCAAAAAAGAAGAGTACATACTGGCTTATGTTGCCTTTTTAAAGCAGGTACGGGAAAAGAACCCGGATGCGGTGATATTTGCTACTCTCGGAATTATGGGTGCGGAGTTGTATCCTTGTATCGAAGATGCAGTGGACCGGTATGTAAAGGAAACCGGTGATGCAAAGGTACACACCATGAAGTTTGATACGCAGTCCATGGCCGACGGCATCGCGGCAGACTGGCATCCGTCCGAAAAGACCCATGAGAAAGCGGCAGAAAAGCTGACAGCAAAAATCAAAGAAGTGATGGGATGGTAATTTTTTGAAAATAAGTAAAAAGTACTATTGCCAAAAACGGAAATATAGTATATAATCAGATTCAAATAGGGCAAAGCAGTTGAAAAACTGTGACGCAAAGCTAAAGGGCCTGTAAAATGGTAGCCAGTTGCACGAATAATTATTCAGAGCAAAAGCATTGTCCTATTTGGGCAGTGCTTTATTTTTGTCAATTAGTTGGACTCGACATGCAGCTTTGCTGTGTGAACCCCAAACCTATAAAAAGTACGAATATAAGCTGTTGTGGACTTTGTTTCAAAGACCGCAGCAGCTTATGTTCATTTTAGAAAATATTTTATGTGAACAATTCCTTTTCGCAAAGAAGTATGATATAATGTGAGGCATAGTGTCATTTGGAAAGAAGGTACGTCATGAAATTTGAACTGACAACAGATAAATTTCCGTATTTGTATGAAACCCATCTTCATACCAAAGAGAGCAGCGCGTGTGCCCAAAATACGGCAGAGGAGCTGGTTTATGCGTACAAAGCAGCGGGTTATACCGGCATTATGGTAACCGATCATTTTTACCGCGGCAACACGGCGGTGGACCGGGACAAACCTTGGGAAGACTGGGTAGAGGCCTACTGCAAAGGATACGAAAATGCCAAAGCAGCGGGAGATAAGATAGGACTCCAGGTGTTTTTCGGCTGGGAAGAGTCCCATCAGGGAACGGACTTTTTGATTTACGGATTGGATAAAACATGGCTGAAACAACATCCGGAGTTAAAAGAGATTACGGTAGAAGAACAGTATGAACTGGTCCATAAAGCCGGCGGCATGGTAATTCATGCCCATCCTTACCGGGAAGCGTGGTACATTCCGGAGCAACGGTTGTTTCCAACGGCGGTGGACGGAGTGGAAATTTTAAATGCCTCCCACTACGGAAGGAAACCGGCGGAGGACGGACGAAGCCTGTACGACGTTCAGGCAAAAGAGTATGCAAAAAACTATGGACTGCCGTGTACCGGCGGCTCCGATATCCACAGCACCAACCTGCTGTTCGGAGGAATGGCCTTTCCAAGAAAACTGACGGATGTAAACGACTACATAAAGGCGGTGCTTGCAAACGAAGGCAGGCCGATGGATTATTATGAGATAAGGAGAAAAAACGATGAACTTATATAAAATCAATCGAACCAAAAAGGTGCTGGCAGGGTTACTTTTAAGCGCTTTACTGCTCGGAGGAACAGCTCCATGCAACGTATCTGCCGAAGAAGAGCAGCCGGCAGAAATTCTCCACGGCACAGCCACGGAATGGATTACCGAGGATATGGTAAACAATACTCCCCCGGCGGATTATAAAATCAATGCAGCGACTCAGGGGAAGGCAGAGACCGGGGATTATTCCGCTTATTTTTTGAAAGAGGAACTTCAGACGGTCCACATTACCATAGAAGAAAATAATTTGAATTATCTTCTGCAAAACGCGATAGAGGAACCTTACGTGATGGCGACAGAGGTTTCCATAGGAGATGCAGTGTTAGGCTATTGCGGACTTCGAACCAAAGGTAGCTTTACCCTGGAGCATTCCGTAACGGACAACGCAGGAAGCGACCGATTTTCCTTCACCATCAATTTTGGCAAGTATATTAAGAAAAAGGACTACGGTTCCAAACAGAACTTTTTCGGATGCGATAAAATCAGCTTTAATAATTTCTTCTTCGACAAAACCATGATGAAGGAGTATTTTGCCTTAAAGCTGCTGGATGAAATGGGCCTGCCGACACCGGAATACGGCATTGCCAAGCTTTATATCAACGGTAATTATTACGGCGTTTATGCCATGGTAGAAGCCATGGATCATTCCATTCTGGAGCGCTATTACGGAGTGGATAAGGATGAACTGTCCAGCTATCTTTGTAAGCCGGAGGGCACAAAGTTCCTTTACGACGAAATCGCCGCAGACCCGTCTCCGCTTTGGGAGCAGGATGAGGATACCTTAAAGGACGTGGAGGATATGATTCCTACCGTTACCGAATGGGTGCGCCGATTAAATTTCTTAAGCAACGGTATGGACTTTAACGGACAGACCATTGATGTCAACAGCGAGGAATATCTGCAGCTGCTGGATCAGATTCTGGATACGGAAGAAGTGGTAAAATATTTTGCGGTACACAGCTGGCTGTGCCAGATGGACAATATGTTTGACGGCCAGAAGAACTTTGGTCTTTATGTAGATCAGAACGGCCGCGCCCTGATGGTTCCATGGGACTATGATTTAAGCTTTGGCTGTTTCTTCCCAAGCAGTGCGGAAAATACAGCTAATTTCCCGCTGGATGTTATGTACCGGATGGATTATTGGAGATGGGACGAGGTGGAGCAGCAGTCTGCGGACATGTATGCCCAGTTCCCGCTGTTTCAGGTGATTTACCAGAATGATGCCCTGATGGAAAAGTTCCACAACTATATGAAGGACTGCTCCAAGGTGGCAACCTTAGGCGGCACTGTAGCCTGCACGGGAAAGACCTATGATCCGGGATATTTTAATTCCTTCGTGAAATTGCTGCAGGAGGATGTCATTGCTGCGGCAACAGAAAAGCTGGCGGATAATGTGTATTACATGAATGATATCCGACAGCCGGGCGGCACCAAAAAGGGCATCCCGAATCTGGCTAAAATTATTGCCATGCGTTCCGTGGGTGTAATAAATCAGGTAAACGGTGTGGAATCTACGGTGTGTACCTACGGATGTGACTTATCCACATTGGGTAATGCCATCAAAGGAGAATACAGAAAAAGCGGTACGCTCACTTCGGTGGACACGGCAACGGGAATTTATGTGACGGCAACCTATGCCGGCGGTAAAAATTCCTCCGCACCGGTTCTGACGGTGGATACACTGGCAACGGATGATGTGATTTATGATATGTTCCGGACAGAAATCGGCTGTGGTGACGATGATACCATGGTGGTATATAAAATCAGCAATAAGGGCAATGCAGAAAGTAATTTTATTCTGACCTTACCAATGACGCAGGCACTGATGCAGGCACCGGGAGAATTTAAGTTTTATACCCATATCGACGGAAGCCTGCAGGAATTCTCCATGACAGCGGATGATAATTTGTACACCGGCGAAGTGGCAGCCATTGACTACATCGTGGTGGCAAAAGGAACCGGCATCGGAGCCGGAGAAACTTCGGGAGAAGCAGACTGCGGTATGCCTGAAAACAACCAGGGCACCGGAACTGACAATGCCGCAACCGGAGCAAAACAGGCAAAATGGGATATGATTGCCATTGTTATACCGGCAGTTATTTTGGTGGCAGTGGTGGTGCTGGCAATGGTACTGATATCAAAAAGAAAGAAAAAATAAGAGGTTTGGACAAAATGAAAAAAGCAAATTATAAGGCACTTTTACCGATTGGCGTATTTTTGGTGCTTTATTTGGGTCTTGGAATTTTATTTGAATACGTACTGAAGATTGGTATGGGCTTTTATAACATTCCGATTGTTGTTGTATTTGTGATTGCCCTTTTGGTGGCATGTCTGCAAAATCGTGCCCTGAAGTTTGAAGAGAAACTGGAAATTATGGCTCGGGGTGTGGGCGATAAAAATATCATTACCATGGTGCTGATTTTCCTGCTGGCCGGCATGTTTGTGGGCGTGGTAGGAAGAAGCAGTGCGGAGAGCGTAGCATACTTTGTGCTTTCCTTTATACCTGCGCAGTTTTCGGTTCTTGTGCTGTTTGTGGTTAGTGCATTTGTTTCTCTTGCCATGGGAACTTCCGTGGGTACCATCACTTTGCTGACACCGATTGCGGTAGCAATTTCTGCCGGCTCCGGTTTCGGAGCTCCTGTCTGCATTGGTTCTGTGGTGGGCGGAGCCATGTTTGGTGACAATCTGTCATTTATTTCAGATACTACCATTGCAGCCTGCAATGGCCAGGGGTGTGAGATGAAGGATAAATTCCGTGCGAATTTCGGTATTGCCCTTCCGGCTGCCCTGGCAAGTCTGGTTATCATCGCCCTGCTGACAGTAGGAGCAGATGTGGGTGAAACGGTCATTGGTGACTATAATCTGGTGCAGATTATTCCATACGTTCTTGTATTGGTGGGCGGCATTGTGGGAATCAATGTGTTTTTGGTGCTGATAATCGGCATAGTCAGTGGTTCGGTTATTATGCTGGCCACCGGTGCGGTAAAAGCAACGGAACTTTTAGAGGGTATGGGATCCGGCGTGAGCGGTATGTTCGAAACCTCTATGGTGGCAATTTTAGTGGCTGCTATCTGCGCTCTCATTAATGAATACGGAGGCTTTGAGGCTCTGCTTGGGTTGATTCAAAAAGTATTTAAAGGGCAGAAAGGCGGCAAGCTGGGTATGGGACTGTTGGTTGGTGCCATGGATATCGCCACCGCAAATAATACGGTAGCGATTGTTATGGCAAATCCTATTGCCAGGGAGATGAGTCAGACCTATGACATTTCTCCAAAGAAAGCGGCTTCCCTTCTGGATACATTCTCCTGTATCTTTCAGGGAATTATTCCGTATGGTGCCCAAATGCTGGTGGCAGTTTCCGCGGCAGCAGAGCTGGGGTGCGTGGTCAGCTCATTCGATGTAATCCCCAATCTGGTTTATCCGTACATGCTGTTACTCAGTTCCCTTATCTTTATATTTATTGTTCCTGAAAAAAAATAAACGAAGCGGCTTCAGAATACTCTGTGGCCGTTTTTTACTGTGTATAATTCTGCTGAAATGTTGGCATACTGTGGAAAAAAAGAAAGAAGGTAAGGATACGATGGCAAATCCGGATACAATTAAACTGTTGCAAGAATGTGATGCAGGGACTAAAATGGGAGTGAGCTCCATTGATGAAGTGCTGGACAGGGTTCAGGATGAAAAAATGAAACAACTGTTGTCGGAAAGCAAGGCTCATCACGAAAAGCTGGAGGAAGATATTGAGCGTCTTCTGGAGCAGCATAATGCGGAAGAGAAAGAGCCAAATCTGATGGCCAAGGGTATGTCCTGGATGAAAACCAATGTAAAAATGGGAATGGATGAGAGCGATGCAACCGTAGCGGACCTGCTGACGGATGGCTGCGATATGGGAATCAAGTCCCTGTATCGTTATTTAAACCAATATAAAGATGCGGATCAGGAATCCACTGCCATTGCCAAGCGGCTCATTGACATTGAAGCAAAATTGGAGACGGAGCTGAGAAAATTTTTGTAGGAGAACGTCATGAAACTAATCGATAAAACCATCAACTTCGTGATGCGCAACTTTGGCGTGCTTGCCCAGGATGCGGGTCATCACAGTGAGGAAAAGGTAATTACAGAAGGAATGCCGGAGTTAATCAGGGAAGCGGCGGCAGAAGGAGCGGTGTTGCTGGAAAACAGAATATTGCCATTGGCAGAAGGCGCGAAGGTGTCTGTATTTGGACGTGTTCAGCTGGATTATTTTTGCACCGGCTATGGTTCCGGTGGGGATGTAAATACTCCCTATAAAGTAAATTTGCTGGAGGGCCTTAGAAACTGTCCGGATTTGGCTGTGAATGAAACACTGGCAAAACTATATGAGGACTGGTGTATGGCAAATCCGGTGGACCATGGTGCCTGGGGCAGATGGCCGAGATGCTATCCGGAAATGCCGTTGAGTGATGAAGTGGCAAAACAGGCTGCAAAAGTTTCCGACGCGGCAGTTTTGGTAATAGGCCGGGCTTCCGGAGAAGACAGGGAAAATCTGCTGGAGCAGGGCAGCTACTATCTGACGGAGGAAGAAATAAAGCTACTGGATACGGTAACGGCAGCTTTTGACCACACGATTTTGCTGTTTAATATCGGTAATATCATGGATTTTTCCTTTTTGGAACAGTATAAAGAAAAGCTGGGAGCGGTGCTTCTGGTATGGCAGGGCGGTATGGAGGCAGGAAACGCAGTGGCAGATTTGCTTTGCGGAGCAGTGACTCCTTCCGGCCGGCTGACGGACACGGTGGCATGGAGATATGAAGATTATCCTTCTGCTGCATATTTTGGTGGAAAGGAATTTAACGAGTATAAAGAAGATATTTATGTGGGCTACCGTTATTTTGAAACCTTTGCCAGGGACAAAGTGCAATACCCGTTCGGCTTTGGAAGGTCTTATACAGAGTTTTCCAGGGAAGTGGCAGAAATCACTCCGTTCTTAAATTTTCTTGTGCGTGTAACCAACACGGGAGAACAGCATGCAGGGAGAGAAACCCTGATGCTGTACATAGAGAAGCCTCAGGGAAGACTGGGTAATCCGACCAGGGAGTTAGTCTGCTTTGCTAAGACCCATCTGCTGGATCCGGGAGAAAGCGAAGTACGCATTCTCACGGTGAAAAAAGAACAGATGGCCTCCTATGATGCGGCGGGAGTAACCGGACACAAGTCCTGTTATGTGATGGAAGCAGGCACCTACAACTTTTATCTGGGCGGTGATGTCCGTAGTGCAGAACTGATTCATTCCTATGAACAGCAGGAAACAGAAGTGGTGGAACAGTGTTCCGAGTGGGCAGCCCCTGCGAAAGAATTTACGCTGGCAGACGGTGCAAAAGTGCCGGGCCGAAGTAGGGATGTGCGCAAAACCATTCTTGAAAATCTGCCGGAAGAAGTGCCGATGACCGGAGACAAGGGATACAAATTAAAGGATGTTAAGGAAGGCCGGGTAAGCCTGAAGGAGTTTGTGGCCCAGCTATCCTTAGAGGAGCTGGAGGCAATTTCCCGGGGAGCTTACTGTATGAATCATCCTCTGGGGCCAAAGGGAAATACCGGCATCTTTGGCGGTGTTACAGAATCCCTGCGGGAAAAAGGAGTCCCGCCGATAGTTACCACCGACGGACCGTCCGGTATCCGTCTGTATCAGTCCTGCTCCCTGCTTCCGATGGGAACCCTGCTCGCGTGTACGTTTAACCAGCGGCTGATGAACCGGTTATTTATGGGCGTTGGAGCCGAAATGAAGGAAAAGGGCACAGATGTGTTACTGGCACCGGGGATGAATATTCACAGAAATCCTTTGTGCGGCAGAAATTTTGAATATTTTTCCGAGGACCCATATGTATCAGGAAAGATGGCAGCCGCCATCGTAAAAGGAATCCAAAGTACCGGTGTTTCTGCCTGCCCGAAGCATTTTGCCTGTAACAATCAGGAGTATAAGAGAAACCGGAATAATTCCAGAGTATCAGAGCGCGCCCTGCGGGAAATCTACATAAAAGGTTTTGAAATCTGCGTAAAGGAAGCCAGCCCAATCAATATCATGACATCCTACAACAAAATCAACGGTGTGTGGGGACATTACCATTATGAACTGGTGCAGGGAATACTGCGCGGAGAATGGAACTTTGAGGGTAATGTGATGTCCGACTGGTGGATGCGCTCCTCCAGGAGCCCTGAATTTCCAAAGTTGCGGGACAATGCTTACCGTGTCCGTGCCGGCGTGGATGTGCTGATGCCGGGAGGCAAGCTAATCAGCTTTTTCTCCCGCAAACCGGACGGAACCCTGCTTGCTACCTATGGGAAGAAGGATGGTATTACGCTGGGTGAAATGCAGTACTGTGCGATGCATGTGCTTCGGTGTGTAATGGAATTGAAGTTTTAACACTACTATGGTTTTCACCTTCTGCGGATTGGCTTTTCGCAAGTTTTTCTGACCACTCAGCCACTTTCCGCGGGGACTTGCCAAAGTACGCCGAAGCTTTTGGCTGATTGGTGGTTGCAACAGTCCGTGGCCTATAACTCGGCGCGGCAGAAGTTAATGAGGACTAGAACTTTGGGTGTTCAAAAACGTCCTACGGACGTACATAAAAAGAGGGAAGAGATTTCTTTAGGACAAACGGGTTGTCCACAGAAATCTCTTCCCTCTTTTCATGCGCTGACGCGCTTTTTTGAACACCCAATTGCTTCAGAATGTTACTCTGCCGTCACCTCAGACAGATAGCTCCCCGTACCGTTACAACCACCCCAAAAGCTTCTGCGTCCTTGGAGTCTGCCGGAAAAGTGCTGAACGTGGTTGCGAAAAAACATGTGAAAAGCTGTCCGAACCGCAGGAGGCTTTTCGCGGACATTCTTACCGGGATTTGTTTAAGTGAAAACTGAAATACACAAGCCCTTATAGGCTTGATAACGGGCGGAAAACGCGTTATAATGTTATTGTGAACATGTTCACAATAAAGGGGAAAAAGGAAGTGCAGTCTATGCCAAAGATTATTGAAGGAGCCAGAGAAAAAATTCTGGAAAATGCAAAACGACGGTTGTTTGAAAACGGATATCAGCATCTGTCGCTTCGCGAAGTTGCAAAAGAAAGCGGAATTGCAACAGGAACAATTTACAACTATTTCACCAACAAGGACTATCTGATTGCTAACATTATGTTAGAGGACTGGGTAGCCGCCACAAAACAAATGGATGACTGTGTAGCCGGAGCACTTTCCGTAAAGGAAGGTGTACTGGGCATTTGCCTGGCGATGGAGGCATTTTGCAGTATTTATGTTTCTGTTTGGCAGCAACCGTCTGTAGCTGCCGCAGCAACACCGGACTGGGAGCACCGGCATCAGTTTCTTTCGGAGCAGGTGGGTGAAAAGGTAGAGCGTTTGCTGAAAGAAAAGGGCTATGGTGAGAATAAGGAGTACCTGGCACTGATTGTGGAACTGATTCTTATTTCCAACGGCAGAAACATGGTCAGGGAACAGTTAGGCAAATTGCTGAATCAGTTATATCCATAGAATGGGAGGTAAAACATGAGCAGTTTTAAGGATTTACGAATTGTAGACAACTTCTATCAGACTTCGTCGTTCTTTCCGATGCCTACCGTGTTAATCGGCACTCTGACAGAGGATGGCAGAACCAATCTGGGCGCGTATTCCCTGGTTCAGCCATATTATATTGCAGGCAAGGATTACTATGCGATGTTGCTGTGCTGCAGAAATTCCTCCAACACCGCCCAGAACATTTTAAGAAATAAAAAATGCACCATTAACTTTATTCCGGACAACCGCAAATTCTTTAAAGAAGCGGTGCGCCTCGGTTTCCCGGGAGATACAACGGAAGAAAAAATGAAAAACTGCATTTTTACATTGGAGGAAGGCTTAAGGTCAGAGGCAGATCCGAAGGGGAAATACCCGCAGGTGGTGGCAGAAAGCTATCAGGTAATGGAATGTACCTGGGTAGATACGTTAGATAATGCCCAGGATGATAAGCCGGGCTGTCTGGACGGTTATCCTGCACCATATCATGATTTTAACGGTATTACATCCCAGTTTGGTGCCCACTTTATTTTAAAGGTGGACAAAATTCTCATGAAAGAGAAATACTATAAAGCCATTGTTAACGGCGTTCGTGCCAAAGACTTTCCAAGGGTTCCGGTAGATTATGGCTACCGGGATTCCAAAAATTTTTGGTATACCCGGTTTAAAAAGCCGATTCCGGAGCTTTTGCCAATGCGTGAAACGACGGTAGCTTCCGTACGCTATGCGGCTGACCGTATTGACGATAAAATTAAGTTCACCGATGAAGCCTGTGCAAAACTGGTAAAGGTGCCGCGTATTTTCCTGCCGACCGTGTTAAAGGGCTGTGTGGCCTGGGCAAGAGAAAATAATGTTACTTTGATTACACCGGAGCACATGGATATTATTAACGATAAGCGGGCAAAAGAAAAAAGGCGATAATGTAACAGCCGAAAGAAAAGCTGCTATGCTCATAGCATAATTGCTACGAGTATAGCAGTTTTTTGAATATTTAGTCCTATATTGTGCAAAAAATATTGCAATATTCAGAATTGAGTGATAAAATATACCCGGTATAGGGTTTTAACGTACTAAATCACTAAAGGAGAAAATGAGGTAGAAGGTATGGAGACGAAAAAGTCTAAACTTCCTGCATCACCGGAGCGAATTTTTAAGATTATGATGATTATGACGTTTGCGGTGGCCGGTGTCTTCTTTCTGAAGAATCTGCTTGGTGCATCTGTGCGGGGAGCAATTGTAATCGGAATTTGTTTATTTGTTTTTGCATTAGTTCTTTTTATTCTTAAAAAATTAAAGTTGCCGGCAACCACACAGCAACTGGTTATCAGTGTGGGCCTGATGCTGGTCGTGTTTATGATTTCCATGAACAGCGGTGACTTCTTAAGTGATGACTTCATTTTGTTTTTGGCAGTTATTGCGTTAAGCGGTATGTATTTGGAACCGTTATATCCGATTGTTCAGGGAATTGTCGGTGTCGTTCTTTTGATAACATTACGACTTTTATATCCGCATAAGGCAGATCCGGATGGACAGTTTATTATGTGCGTGGTTGTTTTTGCAGTAGCATCTTTTATCATGTACATGCTGGTAAAGAGAGGCCGGGCTTACATCGAGCTCGGAAATGAGCGTGCGGAGCAGGCAGAACGGTTGTTGGCGTCCATTAAACAAGTGGGCACGGAACTGGGAGTGAATTGTGAACAGTCTTCCGAACGTGTTGCGGGGATTTCAGGAATCAATGATGAATTAAAGGCAAATGTTGAGGAACTCAAAAAAGGTTCCGAATCCGTAACGGAAGGTACCAGAGAAGTAGGCGAGGCATGTATTGAGGCTATGACACAGGTTATGGTAACCGGTGAGCATGTACACTCTTTGAACGATGCATTAAAGAAGATGGAAGAGGCTATGGCGGAAAACAGCGCCAATATGCGTGCCATGTCTGCCCAAATGCAGAAGGTCAGACAGGAGATTGCAGAGGAAAACGAAGTGTTTGCTATTCTGCAGGATCAGATTAATGAAATAGCAGCAGTAACCGACCAGATTACCAGCATTGCTGCCAGTACAAAAATGCTTGCTCTCAATGCATCCATAGAAGCAGCAAGAGCGGGAGCTTCCGGCTCCGGTTTTGCAGTAGTTGCTTCTAAAGTACAGGATCTGGCAGTGGACAGTAACCGCTGTTCGGATCAGGTGGTTGCCATCGTAGAGCAAATGAAGAGCCAGATTGCACAGACCGCCAACGAATTACAGGACAGCGTAGTGGCAATGGAAGAATCTGTGGGTGCCCTGGAAGGTCTGGAGGCAGGCTGTGCCGATATGACGACCCAGTTTGGTGCTTTGTATGAAAATATCGAAGAGCAGAACCAAAACATCAAAGGGGTTGATGTGATTTTCGGAAATCTACGTGACCGTATCCTGGAAATGGGTGCTTACGCCGAGGAAAACCAGGCCATGGTTAATTCTATTGCAACAGCAACCAAATCTTACCGCCATTATGTAAATGACATTATTGAAGATACAAAGCAGATTCACAATTTATCTACAACCCTGTTGGAAACATCGGAGGATGTCAAATAGTACAGGATATACAATGCTTTAGATTTTAAAGGCTGCCGTTCCGACAGCCTTTTTTCATTCTTTCAGCATGTTTCCGGCAAGCATCCGTGAAAGGTGGCTGACCAGGTCACAGAAATAGGATAAAAAGTTCTCCGCCGGGGACAGAATGCATAGAAAAAGACCTGCACTATCGGGGAGAAGGTGCAGGTCTTTTCGCTTTAAAAGCGGTTCTGTATGTTGATAAGAGCTATACGAGGAAGCCCTTATAACACCTTGGATAAAAATTCGCGTAAGCGTGGGTGCTTTGGATTACCAAAAAGCTCAGCAGGCTCAGCGCTTTCTAAAATCTGGCCGCCATCAATAAATAAGACGCGGTTGGCAACCTCTTTTGCAAAGCCCATTTCATGGGTTACGATAATCATGG
>JAZQJL010000292.1:0-7701 GCA_045541595.1 Lachnospiraceae bacterium
TTTTCAATATATTCTACTCTCTGACTGATGGTTGGGTGGGAATAAGTCAGTGCCACTACTACCGGATGCGGAGTCAGGCAGGAAAAATTGTTTTTTGCCAGTTTTTTCAAACCGGAAATCAGTGCTTCGCCATAACCATTATCTGCGGCAAACTTATCTGCCGCATATTCAAACTTTCTGGACAAGCCGCTGGCAAACAGACCGATAAACGGAGAAATGAATGCCATGCAAACTGTTCCTGCCAGCACAAAGGCAAAGCCGTAGTTCACGCCGTCAAAGCCAAAATCCTGATAAATTTCAGGCAAGGAAACAACCGCCCACAGAGACACTGCAATCATCAGCACGTTTACCACATTGATACCAAGAAGCTTGATGGTATCCTTATGTTTGTTATGACCCATTTCGTGGGCAAATACAGCGATGATTTCATCCTCGGTCATCTGCTCCAGCAAGGTGTCGTAAAGAACGATGGTCTTCATTTTACCAAAACCGCCAAAGTACGCATTGGCCTTGGTGGAACGCTTGGAACCATCGGAAACGCTGATTTGGCGCACGGTACAGCCGTTCTTCTCCAAAAGTTCTGTTAATCGGGTACGAAGTTCTCCTTCTTCTAACGGAGTCAGCTTGTTAAAAATACGGGTAAACACCGGCTGTAAAAATACCATAATCACCAAAAATGCCATAATCACCGCGGTGAGAATGATTAACAACCAGTTACCAAGCGCCTGATGTACCGCAATGACAATGCAAATCAGACCGCACATAAGGCCAAGGCTGATAACAGTTTCTTTGATTAAATCTGCCACAAAGGTTTTCTTTGTCATTTTGTTAAAGCCGTATTTCTGCTCAATGCCCATGTTGGCAACATAGGAAAACGGTGTGGACCAAATGATACTGATTACCGTATCCGCAATCATCACTGCAATGGCAGCGCCGTACAGGTCTTTCGGACCCACCAGATTTACAATGGCGGCATATCCGTCCAAACCGATTAGCAGGAAAGCCACAACATAAGACACCAGATGACGCCATAAGGAAAGCTTGTTGCATTCCTTGTCGTATGCCAGCCAGCGCTTATACTCTTCCTTATCGTAGATGTCTGCTACATTCGCAGGAATCTCACGCTCCGCGGATTTGGTATCCAGGTAGTGGATAAAAGTGTCAAACAAGAAAGTAATGCCCATAATAATCAGGGCGAAAATCTTAAAGTTCATTTTCAATTCTCCTTTGTTCTCCCAATATTTTATTTTAAAGCTTCATACTCATCCAACGGTTTATTTAACTCTTCCGTACCCGGCAGTACAAAGCGTCCGTTTTGAATCAGTACGGTTTTACTGCCGTCCTTTTTCAGGGAAGAAATTTCACCAATTTCGCCGTAAGGAATGGTAATATCCGTATGACAGTTAAAGTATGCCTTTTCCGGCTCGGTTTTGCGAAGGATAGAAATCTCGTTGTCCCTTGCAATAATTTCCTTGCCGTCTCTGTTGTAAACCTTATGGTCTTCACTTCTCTTGTAGCAGGTGTCACCGATAGCAAAGTGCGGACCGGTCTTTTCTGCAATCAAAATCGGAAGCTTCGCCGCAATATCGAATTTCTCACCCATGACAAACGCTGTGGTATTGGTTCCGATGGCAAATTCACCCAGCGGCAGCCAGTCGTGATGATGCAACAGATATTCGGAAAGGAACTTCTGATTTTCCTCTTCTGTGGCAAAGTTCTCACAGGAAAGCTTTACTGTTTTTCCATCCTCAAACCATACCTTTAAGTTTTTGTACTCATATCCGTTTAAGAACACTTTGGATACATGCAGAAGGCCTGTGGTACCTTTCAGCACAGGAGAGGTAAACACCTCACCCACCGGAATGTTCACATCCGCCGTGCAGTTTTCAAACTTGGTCTCCTTTGCCGGGTCCTTTGTTTCCATTAACATCACAGTCAAATCCGTTTCGTTACCGTTTGTTCCAAGAATCTTACAACCGTAACCGGTATCCAGCTCATCAATCAGTGCCTGCTGAATCTTGGTGTAAACGTCGTTGGACAATGTATTGCAACGTACGGTTTCCGCAAAAATTTCCTCGAACTTATCGCCGATGGCCGGTACCGGATATGCAATAATGGTGAAGGAAGTTTCATCGTTTTTAATATAGGAATACGCAACCTTTGCGTACTTTTGGGAGAATTCCCGGTCCAGCTTAATCTGGCGTTTATCTAACTGCACCGCTTCCTTTTTGTTAGCCGGTTCAAAGTCCGGCTCACCGAAGGTTTCCACCACCGCCGGCCCGATGTACATGGAAAGAAGTGCTTTGTTTTCTTCATAAACTGCTGCCATGTCCTCCATGTATCGGTTTACGTAAACCTTATCAAAGGCAAGCCCGTAATCCTGTCTGTGGTCATATCCGTACTGACGGTTTACCGTAGTCATCATGCCCCGCTGGTGTACCGACACCCGCACGCCCTGCTGTTCAAACTTTTTAATTGCGGATGCTGCCATACGTTCAAAGCCGATTGGGCAAAGCATGAGGGCCACGCCGTTTTCTTTTCTGACCACGCCCATGGTTTCAAAGCCCCGGATATAGCCGTCTACATACGTATCTGCCATGGCATCAATTTCCTCTCCGGAAAGCTTATTTAAAAATGCTGCTGTTTTACGTTCAATGTCTGTGATGTATGCACCATAGCGGTACAGATTCCTTTCATCCGTTGCATCCGCCAGCACAATTTCCCTATACGGAGACTGTTCCGGGTCATACTGGCTCAAAAGGCCATCCTCCAGATAATCTCTGCGGTAGTCCATTAAAAAGCTCTTATACGCTGCTTTGGCATCCTTTACGGCAAACTCATCATACTCCGTATAACGGCCGTACACTTCTAAAAACAATTCCATAACGATGGTCTGAAAATACAATTTCTTTTTAGCGGCGCTTTGTACCAATTCCATAAACTTTGCAGAAAGCGCAGATAATACTTTGCCTTCTCTTACGCCAAATTTCTTTACGGCATATGCCGGATTGGCATAGCTTGTCTCATAATTTGCCGGCAAAATCTTTGTATAAAGACGGTCGTTCCAGGCTTCCAGCTCCTTAAGAGAAAGCTTTGGATATTTACCGGAAGTCACCAGTTCTGCCATTTCCACAGTACTTACAATAAACTCTGCTTCCGTCTTAAAATAGTCCTGATATTTTTCCGGTACTTCCTGAAACTTTGCAATTTCACGAATCCGTTCTGTGCATAGGTCGTATCTCTCTTTAATAAAATTCATATCCTTTTCCATAAACACTACTCTCCTTCTTACTGTTTCTATCGTTAACTCAGCTGATTGCCACTCCCATAAAATACAGGGCAAAGTAAACCACAAACAAAATTCCGTTTAACACCATGCCAACGGCCGGAAGCACATAATATACATCCCGCTCGTGAAAGCCCCGGAACGCCACTATTGCGCCAATGAGCGCTAAAACTGCATCAAGCAGGCCAAGAATTCCCACCACCAGTGTCGCATTTCCTTCCATAGCAGAAGAATACACGCACAGTGCCGCAAACACCAGCCAGCCGATTCCTGCCATAACCGTAGATATGATTCCACCTCTGGCATGACGCCGGCCCGTAAAGCGAAGCGCTGATTTTTTCTCTTTCATACCTTTTCTCTCTTTCTGTTTCCTTTCCTTTTTTCGTATACCGGTTTCCAAAGCAGATAATACACCAGGAAGCCTGCCAAACCGCCGGTGGCATTTAATAAAATATCATCCACATCAAAGGCGCCCACTTTAGTAAGCAGCTGCACCGTTTCCACCAGCAGGCTGAACACTGCCGACATAACCACGCAAATCACTACGTTTTTTCCCGGTTTCCACAAAAGCGGAAGAAAGAAACCAAAGGGCGCAAAGGCCACAATATTTCCCGCCAGATTGATGATTACACTATGCAGTCCCAGGGAATCCCGATTGCTCCAAAAGCGTTTAATTTCCTTAAATGGTTCTAAATTATATCGATAACCGCTGTCCATGGTTCTGCCATATGTCTCAGAAAAGAACAGCAGGTAAAACAACACTATTAAATATAAAGCAAAAAGAAACACCGCCAGCGGATGGGGAATACTTTTTTCTTTTTTCATAACAACCTCTTTTTGTCTGGTAATATTTTGTATCTCCAACTTTAAAGTATACAATATCCCCTAAATATATGCAAGGGCGGATTCTTGCAGAAAATAAGTGATGCATTACGATGTTTTTGCCAAATTAAATATGCCCCCTATCCAAAGACAGGGGGCATACCCTTTAGGAAATCAATTCTTATTTTACATAATCCGCCACGAAATTCTCGTAGGCACAAGGCTTACCGAAGAAGTAACCCTGAATGTAGTCAGGACCCATCTTGCAAATCTTGTTTAATTCCTCTTCTGTTTCGATACCTTCGATACAGAACTTTGAATCGATACTGTGGGTCATGTCTGCCATATGCTGCAGAAGACCAAACTCGTAGTCGCTCTTTAACGCCTTTAAGGTGAAAGAACGGTCAATCTTAATCGTATTTGGTGTCAGATGGCTTAAGTAGTGGAAGTTGGAATAGCCTGTACCAAAGTCATCTAATGCCAGCGGAATACCATACTGCTTTAAGCCGTCGCAGAACCGGATGAAGTTTGCATTTTCCTCCAAAAATCCGCTTTCCGTAAGCTCAATAATTAAGCTTTCCGGCGCCAGATCATACTTCTTTAAACCGGCAATAATATCTTCTAAAATATTACTGCGTAATACCTGTACATAAGAAATATTAACTGATACACGGAACCCCGGAATGGTTTTCTGAATTTCTTTACAAGCTTCCATAGCCCTGTAAAGAATCCAGCGTCCCACCGGAATAATTAAACCACTGTCTTCTAATAGCGGAACGAATTCATACGGGGTCACATTACCCTTTTCTTCGCACCAAAAACGCATCAGGGTTTCGGCACCAACCAATTTGTTCTGCTTAATGTCCATAATTGGCTGAAAATGCGCATTAAACCCGACAAAATTGTTATTGATTGCGTTACGCATAATTTTGGTTAATTCTTTTTTATGCGTGAATACATGATAGTCTGCTCTGGTATAAATATAGTATTTATTTTTTCCGTTGTCTTTTGCCGCATTTAATGAGAACTCAGACAATTTCATCAAATTATAGTAAGTATGATTTACCACACTCTTAAACTCCATGATACCGGCAGAGATGGTGTAAAATACTTCATATTCATTTTCTGCAATAAACCGGTTTATGCTTTGGCGGATTTCTTCATAAAGGCGGATTGCCTCTTCGTAATCTCTGCCGGAGAAGTCCACCACGGCATACTCATCTGCCACAATGCGGTACAGTTTTTGATCAGGACGAACTACCGCTGCAATACACTCGGCAGTTTTACGCAGAATCATATCGCCATAGTCCATGCCCTGGTTTTCATTGATTTCTTTAAAGCGGTCAATTCCGAGACGAAGCATAAAACCGTCCAAACGGCCATCATGCTCTACCAGATCTCTTTTTAAGCTGGACTCACCAAGCAAACCGCTGACATTGTCTGCCATCTGCTTTTTACCAACCTCGTTAATGCAACCGATTAAAAATTCCGGGTTGCCGTTTTCATCATAGGCAACACGGCCGCGACAGTTAATCCAAATGGCACGATGCTCCTGATCAAGCCATCTGTACTGGATATCATGGAACTGTTTTTTTCCTTCTTTAATCAAAGCCACATCTTCAAGCACAATCTGTAAGTCTTCCGGATAAATAACTTTTTTCAGATTCTCGGTTACATCATGAAACTCCGGAGCCGGAAGCAGGAAACGCACTGCAGCATTTTTGGAAATGCAGTAATAGTCGTTCTGCAAATCCATGATGTACAGATAGTCATTCATGCTGGTGTCTAACGCTTTAATTACATTTTTAAATTGTTCAATGGATATTCTGTCAAACTTGTCGTCCATAGCGGCACCCCGTCCTTAGTGAAATTGATAGTTTTTTATAATAACACTTATTCTATGATATTTTACTACATTTTGCCACATTTTGCAACAATAATCTGTCAACATCATGATATTTTCCGGTATATTTTTTGTCCTTGCCATGCCACACTACTAATAAAACTCCGGAGGCTGCCGATGTTTCTCCTTCTTTTAAAAAAAATACGTGCTTTTACAATAAAATTGCGGGATGACTATATTTCTGCATTTGCCGCCCAGGCCGCTTTTTTTATCATCCTGTCCTTTTTCCCTTTTGCTATGTTTTTACTTACCTTACTGAATTATCTGCCGGTTTCCGCGACAGATTTGCAGAGCTTTGCCCTCGGAATTTTTCCTGAAACGGTACGAAATATCCTTAACACTGTTTTTGCCGATTTGATGGAAAAGTCTTCGGGCACCCTGCTCTCCGTTACCGTGCTTGCTGCCCTTTGGTCATCCTCCCGGGGCATGCTTGCCCTGGTTCGTGGTTTGAATGCCGTATATCGGCAGAAAGAAACCAGAAATTACTTTTTAATTCGCGGTGTTTCCATTCTTTACACCCTTGCCTTTACCGTGTTGCTCATTGTTACACTGTTATTTTTGGTATTCGGCAACCAACTGTACCGGCTCATTATCACCAGGCTTCCCCTTTTAGGAACCCCGGCACTCTTTATCATGAGTCTGCGTTTTCTGGTTACCATGACCATTCTCACTTTGTTTTTCCTGTTGCTGTATTTGGTAATACCCAACCGCAAATCCCGTCTTTTGCGGGAGCTTCCCGGCGCCGTCTTCACCGCCGGCGGCTGGCTTGGCTTTTCCTTTCTGTTCTCCTTTTATATAGACCATATGGCAGGATACACTTATACCTACGGAAGTCTGACTACCCTGGCCGTTTGTATGCTGTGGCTTTACTGTTGCATGTATCTTCTGTTCCTCGGTGCAGAAATCAACATGCTGCTCTCTAACGGTAAAGATAGGTAATGTCTGTATTTTTATAATAGTGCATCAAAATTTCCTCAAAGGTTTTACCCTGTGCCGCCAGATACTTTGCCCCGTACTGACTCATACCGGCTCCGTGACCATGCCCACCGCCCCGGACCGTAAAAAAGTTTTCTCCCTTCTCCACCACAAAATAGGCGCTTGGGAGCAGATTCATGTTGCTGGTGGTGCTGCCGTCCTGCAAATACACCACATTCATCGGTGCCAGCACGTAACGGATGTTGTATTCTTTTTGAATCAGATACGTAGCTTCGCTTCCCACCAAAATCAATTTTGTAATAACTCCGCTATCTCCCCGTTCCGCAATAATAATATCCAAAAGCACACCGAATTTTTCTGCTGTTCCCTGCTCAAACCTCATTTCATCGCCTGACTCCGATACTTTAATGAGGACTGCCTCCGGAACTGCCTGCTGACGTTCCCGCAGGCGCAACAGAATCCGTTCGTTCAATTCCGTTCCCAGAATGGTATTCCATCGGAACCACACCGATTCCTTATCATACCATTCCCGCACGCTGTCCAGAAATTCTTCAAACTCTCCTGTTTCTGTGAGATTTCCGGTTTCTTGCTCTTTTGCCTGCACCACTCCCTCAAACCGTGTTCCCGTACTCTCGCCCCAGATGTCGACACTATCCGAAGTATGACCGTAGGAACAGGAAAAATAGTAGGCCGTAATACATTCTCCTTCCCTGGACAACACCTTGCCAAAGGTTGCCTTAACCGCTTCCACAGC
>JAZQJL010000293.1:0-6605 GCA_045541595.1 Lachnospiraceae bacterium
TCTTGCTCGAGCTATTGTCTGCGAAGTATTTCACTCTGTCTTGCTTAAAATATTGCAAAGCTTGCCTGCCTATAAAGTCGGATCGTAGCCATGTCGTTCTGTGAGCCAAGGAGTTGTCAGTGAGTCTTGTCTTCCTAAGACCGCTTGGCCTCCGACTTTCTTGCTCGAGCTATTGTCTGCGAAGTATTTCACTCTGTCTTGCTTAAAATATTGCAAAGCTTGCCTGCCTATATATCCTGCACCAATTATAATTATTTGATTTTTTTTATGTTTTTTTTCTCCGTAACCCGGAACGAATATGTTATGCTCTATCACACCTTTTCTCCTTTTGTCCTATTTCCGTCACATCCACATTCTGCACCATCACCGGCATACCCTTTTCCTGACACAGCTGCACCAGACTGCTGCCGTCCCCGTAATACGCATCCGCCAGCGCAATGGCCCGGTTTAAGTCTGCCGTGTCATCGTAGATGCCCCAGGACGCGTCACGGTACTCGTTTACAAGCTTTTCGTACTCTTCCCACAACTTCGGCCGCATGGACTCGATGGTGGCTTTAATCAGGGGATGCGGACGCCACAGAAGGGCAATCTCATCCCGGGCTTCGTAAAATGTACGGAACGCATTCCTCATTTTGGTAAGCATTTTTTCGTTGTGGTTGATGAGTGCACCAACACTGGTGTTATAAAGAATTACTTTTCTTCTGCTGCCATCGGCCTTAAAAAGCACCGGTTTCCAGTCCTCCGGAATTTCAAAATCATCCGCTGTAGCAGAATTTACTTTATCAAACTTTGGAGAACCGAGTCCCAAAATCTTTTCCGCCCAGGATGCTCGGGTTTCTTCGCCAAACTTTCTTGCTAAGATTTCCACGTAGGCTTCTTTCATGGCCTCTGACTGCACAATTACCTTGTGGGCGTGAATGACGCCGGGCTGCATGCAGTACTGCTCCAGATGACCCAAAGATTCCTCTGTCATCAGATTTTTATCGTTAAGTACAAAATACGGTATGTACACCAGTTCTTTGGTATAATTTTTGAGCTTAGAGGCGTAAAACGCCGGATGCACGCTGGTCACAAAGTTCAGCTCATCATACGGATTATGGATAAAGATTTGATCCGGCTTCATGTCCGGGATGGAAAACTCCTCCCAGGAGGTGATTGGCACGTAAGAGGGGTACTGGTCGCCCTCGTAGTGCATCTCACCAAAGCTTTTGTCCGGGTTGCGGTCGTAATAGGGAATCGGAACCACGTATGCATCGCAGTCCGGGTCTTTATCGGCCGCCTTCCAGACGCTTTCCAAAGAGTCCCACATGGATGCCTTGTACGGCAGGAACACTACCACTTTTTTATCCGGC
Organism: Lachnospiraceae bacterium; assembly: GCA_045541595.1. GTDB lineage: Bacteria > Bacillota > Clostridia > Lachnospirales > Lachnospiraceae > SIG299. Next base: position 1,353 of record JAZQJL010000293.1, read on the forward strand.
GGAAGCTTTTTTGTTTCCTGCTCCACCAGGCTAAGTAATGCATCAATTCCGGTTTGAAGCTCCCCTAAAACTGTCTCGTTACCGGTGTTTTGGCTTTGCAGGTAAAGCGCCTCGCAGTACTCTTCCAGCATGCGGATGATAGCTTCTCCTGCCTCGCCGTAGCGCTCCAGCGCCTCACCAAGCGTGATGGCAGAGGACTGGCACTTGGTTAATATGCCAATGAACTGCTCCTCCGGCATGCCCGGGGTTGCCGCCAGGCGATTGGCCTTTTTTAAGGTGGCCAGAATATTCAGCTGTTCTTCTTTGTTCAGCCGTTTCATGAATCTGTTTTCTCCTTATTTGGCACTCTGTTCTAATCCCGCCAGCGTTTCCTGCATGGCCGCCGCGTAGCGGCTTCCGTCAAAGGTTTTATCTGCCCACGGCAGCTGTTCCCAGTAGGCATACGCCAGCTTATAGTCTTTTACTGCATTGGCACAGGTGGCCGCCGCCTGAAATACCTGCACGGCATACTCCTGCGTTATAAATTTTGGAAAATCCAGCTGCTTTTGCGGAATGGCCTCTTTTTCATGAGTTTTCAGCCAGTTCCAGGCGTTGTAATACCGTGGTGCGTAAGTTAAGATGGCAGATACGTTTCCCTGCGGTGCCGATGCTGCCACCACCACGCCGGTCAGAGCCATTTGCGCTACCTGATTAAGTTCATAATGCTCCGCAATTTTCCCTGCCTGTAAAAGCATTTCTTCGTACTTGTCCTGCATATAAAAGCACCGCACCGATGCCACCAGCATCCACTGGGTACAGGAATCTTCCACACCATATTTTTGAACCACTTCATCAATACTTTGCTCAAAAAAACGGAATCCCGCTTCTATGGTCTCCTTGCGGCTTAACAGCTCCTGCATGAGCTGGGCGCACATTCTTGGTGTGTAACCGTTGATTTTAATTTCCTCTTGTAATAAAGTCACGTTGCGGTTCTGGTGTTCCCTATTTTCCTCTTCATTCGCAAAGCAATAACCATAATGATGCACATAGCAGGAAAAGGATTTGAACGGTTCATACACCTGATTAAAATGCTCGTGCACCTTACCCACAAATCTTGTTTCCTTTGTACGCCGCACCATACGGCCTACCACAGCCATGTTTGCACTGCCGTCGGCTTTGTGGTTCTTAACGCCGTAGTAACCGGCACCATAGTTTTTATATTCGCCGCTCTCAAAAAAGTCGATAAGCTCCTGTACATCATCGAATACTTCGTCATCGTCTAAGTACATGTACCATTCGCCCCGGGCGTGCTCCAAGGTTACGTTTCTGGCTGCTGAAAAGTCGTTGCACCAGGCAAACGGATAAATTTTGTCCGTGTATTCCTTGACAATGTCGATGGAGCCGTCCCCTTCCGCGCCCTTGGTGTCCACTGCGATCAGCTCGCTTGGCACGGCATCTAACAGCGGTTTTAAAGCCTCCATCACCTGACGGATATATTTTATTCGGTTTGATACTAAAAGTCCAATGGTAAGTTTTATATCACTCTTTATGAAGTCTGTTGCCATTCTATTGTTCTCCTGTTTCTATAAGCAGACTCTTAAAATACAGCTTATCTTATATATCGACAATTTCTTGTGAAGATATTACCCAAACACAGAAAAAAGGCGGGGCATATACGTCCCCGCCTGAAAACCATGTATATTATTTACTTTGATATTAGCCCTGAAGTAAGGATAATACACCCTGAGTAGCCTGGTTAGCCTGTGCCAACATAGACTGACCGGCCTGCTGTAAGATGTTGTACTTAGACATGGTTACCATTTCGGATGCCATATCTACGTCACGGATACCGGATTCTGCAGCCTGCAGATTTTCTGCGGTATTATCTAAGTTTGCAATGGTGTGCTCCAGTCTGTTCTGAACCGCACCGAGTAAGGATCTCTGCTTGGAAACCTTTGCGATTGCTTCATCAATCTTACCGATACAGCTGGACGCGCCGGTCTGTGTGGATACATCTACGTTAGAATCATTTACGCCAAGAGCTGTTGCACTCATGTTTTCGATAGAGAAGCTCATGGTCTGACCTTCGTTGGCACCAACCTGGAGGATAATGCCTCTGCCGCCGGCCTGTACGCCATACTTTACTTCGCCAAGGTATGCGTCTTCATCACCAAGACCTGCACCGTCCTTTAACTCAATGAGCTTTTCTACAGTGCTATCGGTAATGAAAATGGTGTTTGGTTCGTCCGGGTCACCGCTGGAAGAAAGGGTAACATCCATGCTTAAGCCTGCTTCTGCAAGTAAAGCTTCGATATCTGCCTCGGTGTATTCCTTACCGGACTGTAATCTTAAGGTATAGCCTGCTGTTGTCTGAAGCTTACCTTTGTCTGTATAGGTTGCCGCTGTTGTGATTTCACATTCATCTTCACCGGCTTTTGCATCAAACTTGAGCTTGATTTTGATTTCGTTATCATCACCGTAACGGTTTGCCTTAATCTGAATGGTGTCTGCTCCAACAAAATTATCTGTTGCAACAACAACTTCATCAGAAGCAGCCTTTACGCCTGCTACGGTAGTTGCTCCGCCTGTAGTGGCAGCATCTGCTGTTAAAGAACCATACTTTAAGTTTACTTCAACTTTGGCAGGAGTAGCTACGGCTGTAGTATCTTCCTGCTTTGCATTCTTAATTAAGTCATCAATTTCGGACTGGGTATAGGTCATATTTTCTGCAAGATGCAGGGTTAATACATTACCGTCGCCATTCCAGATTGCGGACTCACCGCCCACTGCAGCATCTGCCGCAACACTAACTGCCACGCTGGTGATGTCAGAAGTTACAAATGCCTTTAAAGTATCATCATATACGCCATACTTAGGGCCGGATTCGGTACCGCCTACGCTGCTTGCACTTAAGGAACCGTCTAATAACTTCATGGTATTGAATTCTGTATCGGAAGCAATTCTGTCTAATTCTTCCTGTAACTGTTCGATTTCGTCCTGGATGTTGCCACGGTCGTCATCTGTTTCTGTACCGTTGGCTGCCTGAACTGCAAGCTCTCTCATTCTCTGTAAAATGGAATGGGACTCATTTAATGCACCTTCTGCTGTCTGGATCATGGAGATACCATCGGATGCATTTGTGGATGCCTGATCAAGACCTCTGATCTGGCTTCTCATTTTTTCGGAAATTGCCAAACCTGCTGCGTCATCTGCCGCACGGTTAATTCTGTAACCGGAAGAGAGCTTTTCTGTGCTCTTTGCTAATGCGGAAGTAGAAATGCCAAGCTGTCTGTTGGCGTTCATAGCTGTCATGTTGTGCTGTACGATCATTGCCATAGTAAAATCCTCCTTGGTTTAAAATCTCTTTTTATCTACTTCCTTGTAGTTACGTCCTTGTGTGGGTTACATCCATGTAAGTTACGTTTTCAATTACTATATCGGAAGGGTTTATGGGAATATTAACCCCTATTTTAATTTTTTTCACGAAATTTAAAAATTGACAGTATGCAAGGTATTTCTTATATTAACATCGTCATATAAACCGGAAGATATAAAACTCCGTCTTCGTATTGTAAATCCTTTGTATAAATAATATAACTATCCTGCATCTTCAGTTGATATTTTTCCTTCAAATAGTCAAAGGATTTATGTGACTTGTAACCGGAAGACTTTACTTCTATCGGACATATTTTTTTCTTTCTTACCGTCACGAAATCAATTTCGTATTTCTTTTCTTTTTCCTGCCCATCTGCCTGATAGCGGTATTCGTGGAAATACAGTTCCTGCCCGGTTGCCCGCAGCATCTGAGCCACCATGTTTTCCAAAATCATTCCTTGATTAATTCCTAAATCGTCAAAAATCAATGCCTTGTACAAGTCCTCATCAGACTTATCCCGTGATTTCATAATCTGCGACACCAAAAGACCAGTGTCACCCATATACAGCTTAAAATTGCTTCGGTCTGCAAACAGTTCTAAAGCAACTTCCGGCTTGGTAACATTGATACATTCGTTTCCTATCATAGATTGTGAAACAAAGCTTACCGCATCCATATAATTCTGATATCTGGCATTTTTGTCTACCAAAGAAAACTTAAAATGAGAGTTTTTATTCTCCAACTGTTCCGGAATGGTTTTAAATATTACCGATGCTTTCTCTCTGTTTTCTTCATCATATTTTGCAAGGTCTTCTTCATACAACCGGAGAATATTCCGTTTAATAAAATCTATCTGAGCATAGGTCTTACCCTCCACAAGAGCATTTACCGCCTGTGGCATGCCTCCTACCGCCATATAGGTACGGAAGGACTTCATGATTTTTCTGTGAATGGCATCTCCCAGCGGTTTTCTCTTTTCAAAAGCATCCTTAATAACGAGGTAAGTAATCTTGTCGCCCTGTGCCCACAAAAATTCCTCAAAATCCATGGGATACATTTTGATTTGATATTCTTCGGAAGGAATCAGAATTCCCTGCACATTCTTTTTTATGGAAATTAAGGAGCCGGTTTCTATATAATCGTATCTGCCGTCTGCCACCAGATACTTAATAGCCTGCCTTGCTGCCGGAAACAGCTGTACCTCATCAAAAACAATAACACAGCGCTTCCCGGTTAAACTCTTCTTTTTTAACAAAAACAGGTTGCGAAAGAACGTATCCAAATCATCCATATTCTCTAAAAAATTGTTTTTTACATCTTTATTTTCTTTTGCAAAGTCCAGGAGCAGGTAATCATCATATTCCGCTTTTGCAAATTCTTGTACAATGGTACTTTTACCGATACGCCGTGCCCCTTCCAACAACACAGCCGAAGTTCCTGCAGATAATTCTTTCCATTCCAAAAGTTTATCGTATATTTTCCGCTTAAATACCATGTTTTCAGCCCCTTTCTCTTACTTTTCACTTTTATTATATCACGAAAATCAAAAATGTATACTAATACTTTTTCACGAAAATCAAAAATGTTTTTAGGTGATTTTTCACGAAAATTAAAAATGTTGATTTGATTTTGCCCCGTTTTGCAAAGTATATTCCGGTATTTTTGCCCCGTTTTGGGTTAAAGAGATGCGTTCCGGAAGAGATTTCGGTTAGTTTTTACCAAAATCTCTTTCAGAATCTCAACAGACATGAAAAGCCCCGGTGCTTTCGCGCCGGGGCTTTGATTATGGAATGCTTTCACACTCTATTTCTATTTTCTCTAAGCTTCCTAGGTTTCTTAAAGAAATCAAGAAATTTTAATTATAATCGACTAAGCGATTAGCCTAACAGGGAGAGAAC
>JAZQJL010000294.1:0-9546 GCA_045541595.1 Lachnospiraceae bacterium
GGTACCGGCAAAGCTCTGCGCCAGATGTACTCCCGCTTTGTTTAAAAGAGAACCGCTAACCGTCACATCCTCTTTGGCACCGTCCATTTTAATGAACTTAGCCAGCGCATCATGAAGCAGGGAATCCTGCCTGATGTGAATCGGTGCAATCATATTAATCAGCTCTCCAAAACGATGCAAGTCATGCTTCACCGGGATATTATAAAAATGATAGGACGCGTCTTCCTTTAACCCTCTGGTTTTTAACACATGATGGCCGGAATGCGGTGTCACCTGCCCCTGTACGGTAATCGCCACCGCCCTCTCCTGATTCTCGGATACCGCCATCCATTTTACCAGGTCCGTATCAAAACTTGTATGATAGGCCGCTCCCCGCTCAAGAACACTTCCTCCCAGGCGGTACCACTGGCCAAACTGCAGCGTTTTTCTCCACTGTTTGTACAAGGCAATCTGCGCCTTCATTTCCTGAAGTTCTTCCTTAGAAGCATCACAGATGTTAGTTTCGTAGCCAAGTACCCCGAAGGATGCCACCGCATAGCGGGTGGACAGCGGAGTAGTTCGCAATGTCTGATGGTTTGGACAGCCGGACACATGAGCACCGATGACCGATTGCGGATAACCGTAGCTATAGCCGTTCTGAATCTGAATTCTTGCGATGGCATCGGAATCATCACTGGCCCAAATCTGCGGAAAATAACTTAAGATACCAAGGTCAAACCGGTTTCCTCCGGAGGCACAGCCTTCAAAAAGAATGTGCGGGAACTTCTTCACCAGTGTTCCCATAAGGCGGTACAGGCCCTGCATATAACGATACAGGAACTCGCCCTGGCGCTCTCGCGGTAAGGTTTGGGAAAATACATCCGAGAAGTTACGGTTCATGTCCCACTTGACATAATCCGCCGCTGATTGTTCAAACACCCGGCTCATACTTTCAATCAGATAGTCTACAACTTCCGCATTGGATAAGTCAAGCAGCATCTGGTTCCGGCCCTCCGCATGCTCTTTTTCCGGAATCCGCACCGCCCATTGCGGATGCGCCCGGTACAAATCCGAGTTTTCATTCACCATTTCCGGTTCCACCCAGATGCCGAACTTAAGGCCCCGCTGCTTTACTTTCTTTGCAATTCCCTTTAAGCCGTTGGGCAGTTTCTTTTCGTCCGCCGTCCAGTCACCCAGGGAACTGGTATCATTATTTCTACCCTTAAACCAGCCATCGTCCAGCACCAGCAGTTCAATGCCGATATCCGCTGCCGCCGAGGCCAGCTTCTCTATCTTCTTTTCATTTACATGGAAGTACAACGCCTCCCAGGAGTTAAGGAGCACCGGACGCTCCTTCTTTTTCCACTCACCCCGGACAATATGTTCTCTGACAAACCGATGCATGGATACGCTGATTCCCTCATAGCCTTTCTCAGAAAAAGTCATCACCGCCTCCGGCGCATACAGCTCTTCACCCGCCTTCAAAAGAAACCATCCGTCCTCCGGACGCATGCCGGTAACGATATGCGTTTTACCGTGGGAGGTCAGTTCCACTACTTCTTTATGTCCGCCGGAATATATCAGATTAAATCCGTAGCATTCCCCATGGTATTCTCCCGCCTGTGGCTCACCCACCATAAAAAACGGATTCTGCCGATTAGAGGAAAAACCGGTGCCGGAATCAATTACATACTTACCTCCGGCAAGACTAAGCTCTTCTGCCCGCATCTCTCTCGCCCAGTCGCCATGGAAAGAGGTCACCTTGGCCCGCTCCCATTCTACATCCAGCTGAAGGCTCATCAGCCGGCGCACCATAATATCCGAGTCTCCGGAATTGATCAGCCTGGAGGAACGTGTGATACAATCGCAGTCTTCAAAAGCGGTATAAACCAGTTCCAGCACTGCATCGCTGTTTTTGTCTTTGCATTTGATAACGAGGGACTCTGCCCTCTGACCTTCTTCAAAATAAGCCCCCGGCAGCCCTGACGGAGAAATCTTCTCGGTACGGATTGCATGCTGCCAGTAACGGAAATCACCGGTTCTGCTGCCATCACTAAGCTCTAATTCCGCAAAGGCTTCTCTCATGTCTCCTTTGCCCCGGGTGGAAAATTCAAGACCCGTGTCATCTAAAGCAAGAGTTGGTGCCTCCTTACTAAACACCGTGGAGCAGCCGTTTGGATTCGGATATTTTTGCTGCAGGGAAGGTAAGGCGTCACCGGACAGGTCGATTTTTGCACCATAATATACATGCCGGAGCAGGCCCAGCTCATCCACATAAAACAGATAGGTTGTGTTTTTAGTTTCCAAAGTGAATTGTTTGTCCTTCTCTTGTATCATTTTGTACCCCCCATAATTAACTTAAACCGTTAATAGCTCTACCTTTTATTATAACACGGCCAAGCGGTGCTCAGCAAGAAAAACAGCTGTTGCTTCGACAAAACATTCTGCCGAAGCAACAGCTATATCATCAATAGTCCCAACCAAATTTTGCCGTCAGTTCTTTCACCAGGTTCTCTCCTACATATACCCTCCAGCGCCTTGTTCCGTTGGCGCCATTATCTATAATATATTTTAAATCGCATCTTTGGCATTCGTGTAGTTCATATTGATACGTAACCCCTTCTATGACTTCCTCTACTCTTTTAAAGAGACCGCCTGTGCCACAGTGCAGTTGGTCAGACAGGCTGAGACATGCACCGCACAGGCATTCATACTTCACAATCTCTCCACCGCAGCCTCCGGCAAAAAACGTCTCTGTTAAAACAAAATGGTCATACTGTATTTTGGTTTCTACATAGCCGCAGTCACACCATCTGGTAACTGTAATACCGTCCCTGCAGTTATTTCCGTGCATAACCCATTCCACACCATTATTACTATTATGAGCGGTAAATTTTCCTTCGATTGTGATTCTTTCTATTTCTTTACCGTTATCATAAAATGTATAAATCTCGATTTTATCTCCCTCACAACCGGTGTGGTATACAATCTCTTCCTTTTCATAAGACAGAGAGCACTTCTGACATTGATATTCCCAAATGTAATGAAGCACGCCGTTTTCATCTGTTACCGTGTCCGGTTCCCTATCATTGCCGCCATCTATCCACATCATGTCACATTTCAGAAATAATTGTATTGTTGCATTATCTCCGATCGTATACGTCACTCTGCCTCCGCAAAAATCATCTACAAGTGAAAAATCAACCTGCCATTCCGTTGGTGTTGGTATCGGTGTCGGTGTATTTGTTGGAATCGGTGTCGAAGTGCTCGTTGGAGTCGGCTCCGGGGTTGATGTCGGCATACTTGTCGCAATAGGCTCACTTGTCGGTGCAGTTGCCGGCTCGCTTGCAGGTTCCGTCGTACAACCCATTATTGTAACAAATAATAACACTAATATAATATAAAATAATCTTTTCTTCATTGTAATCATCGTTCCTTTCTTAAGTATGCTTTGATTATACTGCAGCTCACTTCGTTTTTCTTGCACTGCGAGTGTAATTTAGATTATATTTGGCGGAAAGGCAAGAAATAAGAAAAACAGCTCCCTCGGGAGCTGTTTCAACATCATTTCATTATTTTGTAGTAAAAGTAATAGCCTCGGAATCCGCAATCGTGCTATAGGAATCCGCATCGTAAATATGGAACTTTAATTCCACTTCTTCAATGGAGTCAATTCCATTCTCCTCCAGGTCTGAGGAAAATACGGTGATATCATCAATCGATTTTTTACCTTCGTATATCGTAGTTGAAAAAAGAGGATTCATCATAAACCCATTGATTGACATTTCTTTTACGGAAATCCCCACGTTCTTGCCGGAATTATTTTCACAATAAAGAAGAATTGCGGTTCCCCAGAAACTGTCTTCATCCACTTTCTTTCCCACAATCCGAATGCCGTCGGCATTGTACAACTCCGCGCCTGCATCGTTTGGCGTTGTATCCATGTTTGCGTATTGGGAAGTCTGAATGGTAATACATTCCGTTTCAAACAGGGTTTCGTATGAAGAGGAATCGTACACCCTAAAGTAAATCTCCACCTGGCCTACGGTTTCAATTCCCGCTGCTTTTAAAGCAGAGCTAGACAAGTAAACTACTTCATTTGCCTTTTTGCCTGCAGCAACCTCTGCCGAAAACAGATCCGTAATCATATAGTTATTTACAATCAGCGCGTTACAGCCAACCCGGACGGTCTTGTCCGAATTGTTTTCCAGTAACAGTTTAATTCCGTCGCCCCAGATGCTGTCTTTTACATATTCCTTGGCAGTAACCACAATGCCATCCTGCTCAAACAGCACCTGCTCTGTAATGGAAACTTCCTTATTCTGCTTTTCTGTGGCAGTTTCCTTCTTTGGTTGTTCCGTAGCGATTTCTTTTCCGTCCTCCTGGTCAGAAGAACCTGACCCTGCGGCTATAATCGCAATAACCACTAAAATCACTACTACAAGCCACCATTTTCTTTTCTTTTTCATGCTCCTGCTCTCCTTTTATCGTGGGCTTTGACCTCTACTCCTGCACTCCACTGCTTCTGAGAGGCTCCATTCCGTTTTTCTTTAATAATTCATTTACATCCAGCACACTCCCCGGACGCTCGTTAAACATAATCATCAGAAAAGCATCTCTTCTGATTTTTGCGTATAATTCCGGCATGCCGTACTTCTTCAGGGCGCGCTGTGTTTCTTGCAGAGAAAAACCTGCAGCGTAACATATTCTCAATATAATATCTCTCTGCTTTGTATGCTTTTCTCCAGACAATAACTTATATCCGTACCGCTCCGGTATGTCTGCCTTCAAAAACACCGTCTGCTGGGAAATATCCTTTTCCCTGAATAATTCCTTGCAATACACGGAAAACAAATTTTCCTCGGACATCATACTGTCTTTATTATTTTTACAGTAAGTTTCAAAATCGTTGATATGGGTACTTCCCAATATATTTTCTAAATCAGTGGTTTTTTTCTCTTTCATTTTGTACCTCCGGTCTGATATAATATATTTATCAAGTGAATGGAAAGGAATCAATGTATGGACATTTCAAATCGTCTGGCAATTTCATATTACAAAACCATTGCCACACTAAATGAAGACCACGGAATTTATTTAGTGCAACATCAGCAGACCAATCGCATTTATGTCAAAAAGGTTCTTGATGTATATAACTATGGTGTCTATGTATCCCTTTTCCGTCACCACATTCCGGGAACACCCCGCATCATTGAGTTATGTAAGGAAGATCATCAACTGATTGTCATCGAAGATTTCATCTCCGGTGAAACTTTACAGGATAAGATTGAATCCAAAACATTTGACATCGACTTAATTTACCGGTATGCCACGGAATTATGCTCCATCCTGGAGAAGCTGCATGCTCTCACTCCTCCTATTATCCATCGGGACATTAAGCCCTCCAATGTCATTATCACAGAGCACAACCACGTTATTTTGCTGGACTTCAACGCTGCAAAATACTTTGATGAAGCTGCCGACAAAGACACGGTCCTGCTGGGCACCAAAGGCTATGCTGCTCCGGAGCAGTATGGGTTTGGGGCTTCTTCACCCAAAACCGACATCTACGCTGTTGGCGTCTTGTTAAAAGAACTTTCCCAGGCGCTGTCGCTTCAAGACGATGTACTGAATAAAATTGTTGCTCACTGCATCCAGATAGACCCGGGCCGGCGCTATTCCTCCATCACCGACTTAAAACGCGCCCTGGAACAGGCCTCCGCCCCTAAAAAAGTCAACATTGAGCGCTCCTCATCCCTCTTTTTCCTACCACCCGGGTACCGGACAGTAACACCTTGGAAAATGATGCTGGCCTCCATCGGCTACCTTTCTATTTTCTGGCTTTGTCTGTCTTTGCAGGTAAAAAACGCATCCGTCGCGCATCTCTGGATAGAACGCATCTTCAGTTTACTGATTATACTTTCTATCATTTTGGTAAACTTTAATTACCTGGATGTCCAAAGATATTTCCCGCCATGTAAGCACAAATCAAAATTTCTGCATTATATCGGCATCCTGTTATGGGACGTTGCTGTCATCATACTGCTGTTAATCATTATGCTTATTGTGGTATCTATCTTTGCCTGATGAGATTATTATAGCATACATTTTTTATTTTGTTGCCACCGTAACGGTGGCAATTTTATTTTTTGAAAAAAACGCCCACCACGCAATACATAAATTGCCTGATGGGCGTCTACAACTACATTTTCATTTTTATACTTTTGACTGCAGGGGCCTACCTGTTAGAGACTGCAGCCTGATGAGCACCGTACAGAAGAGGCACAATCTCGGGAGTAAGTATCCCTCTTTCTCGGTGTAATATAAGCAAGATATGGTTAAGTATTCAACAGCATCACTTACACAATACCATTAGTTTTTCAAATCTCATTTTAGATTCTTTCACATCACTCGTCCGCTCAAAAAATCCATATTTATTACTCACATATTTTTCAATAATAACCCTATCCTTTCCTAGGCATAATTTGTACTCATTTAGTACTCTATTAAAGGCTATCATAGAGTTCCTATGACTTTCTACGAGTCTCTCATCAAAATTATCTTGAATAAATTTTTGTAATTGAAGCACATTTTGGCTAAACTGGCCAAGCAACACTTCGTCTGTTTTATCCAAGAGTGAAGCAGCCTTTTTGGATATAACTTTTTCATGTACAACACAGAATTGTGAAATCTCTGCTTTGATTGAATTCCCCATTTCCATGTACTTATCCAGGTTCTGCTGCGAATTAATATTCTGAATTCGAGAAATCTCATCCACTACGTCTTTCCCATAACCAAACTGATACGGATTTTCTAAGAAAGCATCCTTTGTTGCGTGATAAATGTACCCAATGGAAGATAATCTTCTTCCTTGGTATTCGTGCATATAGTCTTCTCTAAAGAACTCCTGAAATCTTTCTCGGTCAGTTATAAAAATATAAATCAAATAGTTGATAAGTGTCGTTTCCTTACATTCAAGTTCATACTTGCTTTCAAACTCCATTTTTGTAATCAAATCCCTCAAAGTACTCAGAATTTTGTCCTTTGCTACAGGCATACTGTCTGATAAGAAAACTCCCATTACAAAATCCAAAGCATTACAAACATAATTGAGCAAATCCTCCGGACTGATTTTGTTGTGTGCAATACTAGCAGAATAACAAATCAACTTGCTTACCTCTTCAACACAATCTTCCGCAACATATGCCTCTTTACACATTTTCTCAATTTTTGAAATGACTTTATAATCATCATCCCAAAACTCTCGAATAGCAACTTGATCTATTAGTGTAGTTGGTTTTTGTATAGCAAACTCGTTGACACGTTTAGGTGTTTTTTTATACTCAAATCCCACTATTTTTTTCCACGACTCATCTGTTGGCGCTTCTGACAAGCTGTATCTTATTCCAGAAGCCGATAAATTCTGTGAAAGTTGCGAGTTGTAGTTAACAAACCTTAACTGCTTATAGTTAAAGTAAAACCCATCATTTTTAAGAAAAATTCGTCTTGCCAATCGTACTTTGTCACTCGCGCCAATACCAATATGCACTATCGCACATTCATATCCTTGCTTTAACAGAGCCCCAGCCAGTTCATTCTCATTAGTATCATCGTCAAAAAATCGCCCAACATTATACACATCTGGATATGCGTCAATAACAACCTTAACTCCAATAATCCTTTGTCCACAAATGATGTAATAATGTGCATCATTGTTTTCACCTGTTCCACTTCTAATATCGGTTATTGAATTATTAAGTTCCTTGTTTATATAAGGTACAATAGAGGAAAAGGCAAAATTCCGCAATTCGCAATATGACAACAAGTTTTCTTTCGTGTGAGGTAATGACTTCATAGCCTCTTTAGGCACTATTACTGACTCATCCGTACTTTCATCGTTTTGCTCCACATTTGTAGGAACTGGCGCCGTTTCCTCCTTGTTCCCAATAGTCCCAAGCACATACTCTGTAGGACAACCGCAATTGGGACATGCATTCGCTTTATCACTGAATTCTTTCCCACATTCTACACATTTAATCAGCGCCACAATACCACTCTCCTTTAACTTCATAAGTTTAATAGACTACTTAATTGGATACAACAACGATTTTCTTAAATTTTATTTTACCATCTAATTCCCAAAAGTGCAATAAATTGCCCTGTAATATAACAGGTTCTTTCCCTATATTTATTTTCTAACCCCAATCGTGTTTTCCCACAACTCCATTCCCTGCCTATTTTTCTCCTGCTTTGCACAAAAAATCTCATCCCCACACCGTAATGGTTGAGGATGAGATTTCTTAAATCTTTTCAACATTTTGATTTTCATCACAGCACATATGATGTTTTCCATATATATCCATCTCGAATGCTTCTGAAAAAAATTGATTAGCAATCCATGAAGAATATCCTTCAGCATCTATCAACGATTTTACGTCTGGCTTAGAGATATTTGATGGTAACATTAAGTATCTAAACCCCAAGCCAGAATATGCTCCGCTACTTTGCTGAACACAAAAATATCCAATATTCTCATCATAGAACAGTACAGTAAGTGTTCTCTCGCAGCAACCGCCAGAACGGTCAATTCCGACAATAGTAGCATTACTATTTTGCAGAATTTCGATTTGCTTGCGTTCAGAACAAAAATGTCCCTCTGTTATGATATCACCTTTTTGAGGCACTTCTATTCTGTCATAACTATTAGTTTCTCTTTTCTTTTTTCTAAAACAAGAAAATAATCCCATCAAGTCACCCTTTTTCTATTACGCCAGTAATTCCTTTACCGCTGCCGCCAACTTCTCGCACTTACAATTAGCAAAGAAATATTCCCGGAACTTTGCACCGGCAAGAGCACCCTTTACCAGGTCTCTGTCGATTTCCTTTAAGATATCGCATAAATCTCTGTAGGTTACACCCTTGACTGCATTTAAGATTTCGCGGTTCTTCTTCATGATGGCAGCACGCTCTCTTGGGTAACCCTGGCCGCTTTCCTCGCAGTAAAGCTTCTCGAAGATGTATTCCAGATTCTTTTCGCCGCCCCAGCCGAAGCCTTTGGCAAACGGAAGAGCAATGGCATTACCGTCATTAATCTGGGAGAAGGTGTATGCATCCAGTGCATCTTCTACATGTCCGCAGATAACACCCGGGAAAGAGTTGCAGGCAAGCATCGCACCCTCACCGGTACCGCAACCGGTGATGACATAATCTGCCGCGCCGGAGTTAAGGAGCACTGCAGTAAGAATACCAACCTGTACGTAGGTTAACTGCTCCTTGTCCTCTGCACTGTACATGCCGTAATTAAATACCTCGTGGCCCATTGGCTCAACAACGCTTCTTAAAGCCTTTTCCACAATCGGATTCTTTGCTGCCTGGCTATTTTCCATAACTAATGCAATTTTCATGATACGTTTTCCTCATTTCTTGACATTCTTTTATCTTATATACAACGTAGGCTTCCCCACAAAATACTTTTTGCGAGCTAATACATCGGCTATTTTTATTTGATAGTATCTACGTGTCCGGCATCTCAAACGACATTCGTTCGGACAGGATGACAAACCTGCT